>CAZMMG010000170.1:1823-5178 GCA_964567355.1 uncultured Neptunicoccus sp. | reverse complement strand
GGTCTACAATCTAGGAGGAGGTGCGCGCCCGGCCTCGGCCGCAGGCTCTTCTGCGGCGCCGGATGGCGAAAAACCGGAGCATGACTATGCTTATGTGATTGATGTAAACAAATGCATAGGTTGCGGAAACTGCGTGCGCGCATGCAGTCGTGAAAATAGCGTGCCTTCGGGGTATTTCAGAACCTGGGTCGAGCGATATATTGCGACCGAAGAAGGCGTTTATGTTGAATCTCCTGACGGTGCTATGCGCGGTTTTGAGAAGGTCAACGACGAAATAAGAGCCAAGGCGACAAAGTCCTTTACGGTGCCAAAAATGTGCAACCATTGCCATGACGCGCCGTGTATTCAGGTTTGCCCTGTCGGTGCTACCTTCCGCACGCCAGAGGGTTTTGTTCTGATTGACGAAGAACACTGCATTGGCTGCGCCTATTGCGTTCAGGCCTGTCCATATGGTGCGCGTTTTATCAACCCAATAAAAAAGAAAGCCGATAAATGCACCTGGTGTTACCATCGGGTCAAAAGGGGCAAGATGCCGGCCTGTGTTACGGCATGCCCCACGCGCACCCGGCTTTTTGGTGATCTGAATGATCCGGAAAGTTCAGTCACCAAAATATTCAAGAAAAACCAGTGGATGGTGCTCAAACCCGAAATGTATACTGATCCTGCCTGCTTTTATGTGGGCCTACCCAAAGAGGTGATATGATGCTACTTCCTGACGGCGCACTTGTTAACTACATATTCCCAAACAACGAATACGTGTTTTGGGGACTGACGATTGTCACATACCCCTATATAACTGGTCTTATGGCTGGAGCGTTTGTTGTATCGGCGCTTGCACACCTCTTTAAGGTGGAGGCTTTCAAGCCCATTGGCAATTTTGCACTGATCGCCGCCCTAGCCTTCGGGGCTTGTGCAGGCTTGCCACTGTTGGTTCATTTGGGCCAGCCACAGCGGTTCTATGAGATATATGTGACCCCGCACGTAACCTCTGCGATGAGTATTTTCGGATACGTCTGGGGCGGATATATGGTGATTTTGCTTCTTGAAATCTGGTTGATTTATCGAGAGCACATCATCCGCATGGCCAACCAGACCAGTGGCTTGACTGCGACAATCTGGAAAGCCCTAGCACTTGGAGTGGTGACGTATCATCCAGAAGCAGCCCGGATTGACCGCAAGCTTTCAACCATCCTTGCAGGGATCGGGATCCCTTGGGCAATCTTACTGCACGGCTATGTCGGGTTTATCTTTGGCTCCGTCAAGGCGATTGCCTGGTGGGCTACGCCTTTGCAACCTGTCATCTTTATCTTGTCTGCAATAGTCAGCGGGATGGCCATGCTCATGGTGATGTACTCGTTTATCAAATGGTGGCGGGGCGAGGTCTATGAATTCGAGATGATCAAGGTTTTTATGACCTATCTGTGGGGCGTTTTTGTTCTCACATTTGCACTTGAAATGCTTGAAGTGGCCTCGGTGGTTTACGAAAACGGCTGGCACTGGTCGCAAATCGGACCGCTTCTTGCCGGGCCTTTGTTCAACTCTTGGGTCATCGGGCAGGTTCTGATCCTGTCGGTTATCCCGATATTCCTGATTGGTTACACGGTTTTGTCGAATATCAGTGGAAAACCGCTTTTCTATCTGGCCAATCTTGGCGCCCTGATGCTGTTGACACAGGTTCTGTTCATGCGGTTCAATGTTGTCATCGGCGGGCAGCTGATCTCGAAGTCCGAGCGCGGTTTTGTTGACTACCACTTTGAACTTTTCGGGCACGAAGGTGTATTGGCGTCAGCGGCGGTTTTCACGGTGCCGTTCTTTTTCTTCTTCATCCTGAGCCGATATTTGCCGATACTCGGTCGCAAGGTCGGGCAAGAGGGATAAGCTAAACCAAAACGGATACAGCTTAACTAAACCGCAAACCTATTCAAAAAAGCAGGGCCACTTCGTTTACCGGGGTGGCCTGTTCGCGCTAAAAAACTTTCCAAATGGTTCAAATATCCAAATTCAAACATTGAGCATAGATGCTGTAGATGTCTTGTCCGCGCTGGGCACAGGCCCTTGAAATATTTTACACCGCCATGTGAAACGGCTTGTTTTGCAAAAATATGACGTCCACGTCACACTTGAAGCATAGAGAAGCGGCAGATTGTTCGCTTCATAACCCGAAAGGAGTATAACGATGTTAAAATCACTTCTAACCGCATCTGTTCTGCTCGGGATTGCCACTGCTACGCTTCCCGCGCAGGCACAAACACTATGCAATACACGTGTGAGTATAGTCTCGCAACTTACTGATAAATATGGGGAAGTCAGCAACGGGATTGGTATGCAATCTGCCAAACAGGTGATTGAGCTCTGGTCATCTAAAAAAACCGGTAGCTGGACGATTATCGCCAGTCGCGCGGATGGTACATCATGCGTGTTGGCCGCAGGGCGCAATTGGGCGAATAACCCGGATTATGCCCATGCGTTCGATGAGCGGGTTAAATACGAGTGACCCGGCGCAAACGCTATGAAAAACAAAAACGGCGACCCATGGCCGCCGTTCAAAATCTTATAAAACCAAAGGTTTACGCAAGCTTCAGATCAGTTGCGCTTTCTTTGCCGTTACGACCTGTTTCCATTTCGTAAGTTACTTTTTGGTTGTCGTCCAAACCTTGCAAACCAGCAGCTTGAACAGCTGTGATGTGTACAAACACATCGTTGCCGCCGTTGTCAGGTTGAATGAAGCCGAAGCCTTTAGTTGGGTTAAACCATTTTACAGTGCCGTTAGCCATCTGTTATCTCCTAATTGTCCACGCACATTATGCCGTGGCTTGGGTGTTATTCCCTTAAAATCAAAAACAATTCCAAGGCGGCCTCCGAGCCGTTAATACAAGACTTTCAAGCATCAGATTTAGGAACATTGAAAGGCCTGCCCAAGTTTGGAGTAAGGCCGAGACCGTGCGGTTGCCCGCGTAAGCCCCTTAATTCGTCGCATTCTACTAATGTACACGGCATGCATGCCGCTTTGTTATCATATATCAATGTGGCTCATACGCGGCTATACCCCTGCGCGTCAAGCCCCTATAAATAGAACGGCGACTAAATCGGTCGCCGACCAAGATGCTGAAATCTATTATTTTTCAAACAAGTGCTATATTGGTAGCATTATCTTTGCCGTTACGACCGGTTTCCAGATCGTAGGTAACTTTTTGGTTATCATCCAAGCCTTGCAGGCCTGCCGCCTGAACCGCCGTGACATGTATAAACACATCATTGCCGCCGTCATCGGGCTGAATAAAGCCGTAGCCTTTAGTAGAGTTGAACCATTTTACGGTGCCGCTTGCCATCCGTTTTCTCCTTCGTCGATCCACGC
>CAZMMG010000170.1:0-1723 GCA_964567355.1 uncultured Neptunicoccus sp. | reverse complement strand
TTGAACCATTTTACGGTGCCGCTTGCCATCCGTTTTCTCCTTCGTCGATCCACGCGCGGGATGCCGTGGGGTGGTGTTGCTGTTTTTATTCTTCGGTATCAGCGGACAACACGGGGGAGGCAGCAGATCGGTGAAATAATGAGCTTCACAAGAATGAATAATGGTAATAATGAACGCAATTGCAAGCTTTTCCTGACGTCTCTATATGTTTCGTCAACAAACGGAGGGTACTATGGGTGTCACTTTATATGGCTTGAAGACTTGCGATACGTGCAGAAAAGCCCGAAAAGCCTTGATTGAAGCAGGTCATGCCGTTGAATATATTGACGTGCGCGACGATGGGGTCGGGGCTAATAAACTGGCGCGGTTTCAATGTGCATTTGGCGCGGCATTGATCAATAAACGTTCAACAACATGGCGCACTTTGTCCGAGGTCGAGCGAAGCCGCCCCGCATTGCAACTGTTGGCGGCATATCCGACTTTGATGAAACGCCCGGTTATTGTGGTGGGCAACGATTTGTTTCTGGGCTGGGACAAAGAGGTGCAATCAAGGGTTGGGGCTTGAAATACCGCGTGGCCGGGATCAAATAGGATCAGAACAGTAAAGGAAAGAATATGCGCAATACGGTTGTTATTTTAGGCGTCATTGCAGGGCTTTGGGGCATGCTTGTGGGCTTTTTCGGTTATGGCTACACTCAGTTTATCAATTGGTTTGGTGAAGTGCCCGACGTGGCCGAGCAGGTCGACCATGTGGCGCGCACCCAGTTTGTCAGCCTTGTGGGCCCCATTCTGGCCCTGTTGGGCGGAGGCTTGGCCCATGCGCGCCCCTTGTGGTCTGGGCCGCTGTTGCTGCTGTCAGCGGTGTTGATGTATTGGGGGTTTCATTTCGGTGTTTTTACCATGTTCCCGATCACGATGTCTCTGGTGGCCGGGGTTTTGGCCCTTTTGGCATATTTTACCAAGGGTGCATAATGCGTTTGAGGACGGCGTCGATAGAAAACGGCCCACCGCCTTTGGCGATCATGATCGCAAACAGAACCATCCAGAGTAGGCGTTGATCCATTAACAGGCTGTTTGACGTCCCGTCAAACCACGCGCCAATATCCTCGCCGCCTAAATCGTGGCCCGTGACGTCGACATAGGATTGCATCAAAACGAATCCTGCCATGCCAATGGCGGTAAGCCGGGTAAAAAGGCCGATGACCAGTAAAAAGGGCAAAACCAGCTCGGTATTTGTTGCAATTACGGCTACCAGCCAGTGAAAGCTGCCAAGAGCGGAACTGTCATAGCCCACGGCCTCATAGGTTTTTGGGAATATTTGGATATAGGCTGTATCGGATGGATGCAAAAAACCGAAAATGCCATGGCCCAGTTTGGTTTTTGCGGCATTAAAGAAGTAGTGATACAACACGGCGGCAAAACTGAACCTTGCCAGTGTCGGCAAAAACCAGTTTCCGAGCAATGCTTCAATTTGGCCCGAAAAACGGGTGTATAGAGTTATAATAAAAGCCATTTACGTCCCTTGAACATTTATATCCGTAATCAGATTATGGGTTAACAGCAGGGAGACTGCATTGCTTAAATTAAAGTTATCGTCAACTTTTGAGGCCATATCATAAGCCGAACCCAAAGTTTTGTGCTGTAAATTATGCAAAAAAACATGGGTGGTGGTGTCAATCTCCAACATTTCAACATCAAGCACCGGGCGGGTTAAAAGCACCAC
>CAZMMG010000169.1:0-5235 GCA_964567355.1 uncultured Neptunicoccus sp. | reverse complement strand
GGATTCTAGACCGCGAAACTCCGCCTGAGGCACTAAAATCGGCGATTTTGCGGCTTCAAAAGCATTTTTTATCTAAAAATCGCTCATAATTTAACCAGTTGTTTGAACTTTACCGCCATTACTGACTTTGAGCAGTTATTGGCGGAGTAAAATATGAGCGTGCATGAAAATCTGGCCGTTGATCCCAACAGCCCCAAAGGTGATGATTTTCTGGGAACATATCTGGAAACGCTGTCTATGGTTGAACGGTTGCACAGATTGCTTTTGGACGTGATCAAGGATGAGTTTGAACGTCTTGGATTGTTGGACATCAATTCGGTTCAGGCCTTGTTGCTGTTTAATATAGGTGAAAACGAGGTTACAGCCGGTGAATTGAAATCGCGCGGTTACTATCAGGGTTCTAATGTTTCGTATAATTTGAAAAAACTGGTTGAAACCGGCTATATGGAACACAAGCGGTGCGAAATTGATCGTCGGTCTGTGCGGGTGCGCTTATCTGACAGGGGGCAGTATATTCGCAATGTGGTGTCCGACCTGTTCGGGCGCCATTCTAGTGGTATCTTGGGAAAAGATGTTCTGGGAGACTTGGATCTGGGTGATTTGAATTATGCCTTGCATCGTTTGGAACGCTACTGGGGGGATCAAATCCGATATATTTATTAGGCTCTGAAGGGTTTCCTGCTGACGTGAAAATAAAGATATAAGAAAAAAATTGTCGTATATTGGAGACTGCGGCATTTTTGTTGCTGCGGTGGATTTATATACGCGATAAAAGCCCTTAAGCCAGAAGGGATATCCAATGGATTATCAAGCAAAAATAGATGCCTCTTTATCGGCCCTTCATGATGAAGGGCGTTACCGCGTGTTTCACAAAGTTCGTCGCATTAATCAACATTTTCCCAAAGCAATTTGGACAATGCCTACCGGTGAAACGCGCGAAATAACTGTATGGTGCGGCAATGATTATCTGGGCATGGGGCAAAACCCAATTGTTCTAGACGCCATGAAAGATGCCATTGATTCTGCGGGAGCAGGCTCTGGTGGCACACGTAATATCTCTGGCAACACATCCTATCATAAAAGCCTGGAAAGCACGCTTGCCGATTTGCACCAAAAAGAGGCGGCTTTGGTTTTTACGTCAGCCTATAATGCCAATGAAGCCACACTTTCGGTTTTACCGAAACTATTTCCCGAGCTGATTATTTATTCCGACGCGCTCAATCATGCATCAATGATAGAGGGTATTCGCCATGGGTTTGGTGAAAAACATGTATTTGCCCATAATGACATGACGCATCTGCGCCAACTTTTGGAAGCAGCGCCAAAAGATGCACCAAAGTTAATCGCATTTGAATCGCTTTATTCCATGGATGGCGATTTTGGTACAATGGCGGATATTTGCGATTTGGCTGATGAATTTAATGCTTTGACCTATGTGGACGAGGTTCACGCGGTTGGTCTTTACGGGCCACGCGGTGGAGGGGTTAGCGAACGCGATGGATTGGCGGGCCGTATCGACATTATCAACGGAACTCTTGGCAAAGCATACGGTGTCATGGGCGGTTATGTGGCTTGTAATGCAAAGCTGGCCGATGCCATTCGTTCTTATGCGCCCGGCTTTATCTTCTCCACATCTCTTGCTCCTGTAATTGCGGCCGGGGCCAAAGCATCGGTTGAGTATTTGAAAACACACTCAGAGTTGCGGGATATTCATCAAAAGAAAGCCAGCAACCTGAAAACCCAAATGAAAGCTTTGGGCATGCCGGTCTCTGATTTTGGTAGCCATATCGTGCCGCTTCATGTTGGTGATCCGGTGAAATGCAAATTGTTGTCGGACATGCTGTTGCAAGACCATGGTTGTTATGTGCAGCCGATCAATTTTCCCACAGTCCCGCGCGGTACTGAACGGTTGCGTTTCACGCCGTCACCGGTTCACAGCGATACCATGATCCGGGAATTGATTTTGGCCTTGGATGGTTTATGGAGCCAATGCGCGTTAAACCGCTCAAAATTATCTGGTTAATCTTAGTTTACTGCATGGGGGTGCCTTAATGGTCTTTTTGTGATAACAAAAGGGTGCGAAGGGGGTATACCCCCTCGATTCGAGGCATTTGAGCGCAGGGACTAGGTACTTAGGCATGATGACATCAGCTGAGGATTTTCAACCCATGGGGTTTGACGCATATCCGCTTGCATTGGGCGATATGATGCGCGGTGAACGGGCCACTGCCGGTAAATCTCCTGAAGACGTGCAACACGATCTAAAAATCGGTATAAAATATATTCTAGGGATAGAAAACGGGGATTTGTCAGCATTCGAGACCAAAGGGTTTATAGCTGGTTATGTCAGGTCATACGCACGCTATTTGAACATGGATAGCGATAAGGCCTATGAGCAGTTTTGTAAGGAAACTGGTTTTGATGGTGTCAAACCGGATGCCTCTGGCCTAACGGTAACAACACATAAAAAAAGACGTAACAGTATTCGCACAAGCATCGCTGCAAACGATATTCGGTCGGCTGCCATGGGGCCGCTTTCTTTGCCTAAACAACGCTGGTACGCACAAATTTCATTTTCCGCGATAGGATCTTTGCTGGTTCTGATCGTTCTTGTCGCAGGGCTTGGATATGGTGGCTGGCGGGTTTTGCAAGAAGTGCAGAAGGTACAATTCGCACCTGTCAATGAAACACCCGGAGTTACCTCTGACATATCGGTTCTTGCTGACGGCGGCGCATTAAAAGACATCAGCCCTGCTTTGGATGGCACTACCCGTGTTGATGGTGTTGTGGGCGCGACATTGTCGCTTGAACAATTATATCGCCCGCAGGAACTGGATGTGCCCAGTGTTATTGCGCGTGATGGCCCAATTGCGACGATCGATCCAGAAACTTTGGGTAGCTATATCCCAAAGACGCGTAAAATAGCGTCTAAAACCAGTCAATCCGCCAAACCCGTTGCGGTTGTCAATCTAGTGCCGCCAACTGTGGATATTGTTGCGATCCGTCCTGCGTGGGTAAGGATTTATTTATCGGATGGTAGTGTTTTATTTGAAAGAATACTGAATGCCGGTGAACGTTATCGGTTACCCGTTGATCTGGACAACCCATTGCTAAAGGCTGGTAATTCGGGTGCGGTTTACCTGATGGTGGGCAAAAAAACCTATGGGCCGGTTGCGGCAAAGGGTGGCGTGGTGCGCAATATATCATTGGTCCAGTCGGATATTGAAACAAATTACAAAGAGGTTCAAAAATTGTTTTCCAAGCCGCTTGCACCGCCTTTGAATCTTACCGGCGAGCGTACCGCCGAGGCAATATTGAAAGATATTCAAAAAAACTGACATCGCGTATTGGCTTTGACGCATCGATGCGCGTATTGTATCGAGGCCATAATTCCGCTTGAGAAACCAGACATCCGATGACCCATAATCCAATACGCCCATGGCGCAATATTGACCGCCGTAAAAGCCGCCAGATTTATGTCGGGCCGGTGCCGGTTGGTGGCAATGCGCCGATTACGGTGCAAACCATGACCAATACATTAACGACGGACGCAAAAGCGACGATTGCGCAAGTGCAGGCCTGTGCCGAAGCCGGGGCCGATATTGTGCGGGTATCTTGCCCCGATGAAGCGTCTACCTCGGCCATGTATGACATCGTGCGCGAAAGCCCTGTACCTTTGGTCGCGGATATCCATTTTCATTATAAACGCGCGATTGAGGCAGCCGAGGCGGGGGCCGCCTGTTTGCGGATCAACCCTGGAAATATTGGCCGTCCTGAACGTGTGGCAGAGGTGATCAAAGCCGCCAAAGATCATGGATGTTCCATTCGCATAGGGGTGAATGCGGGATCTTTGGAAAAACATCTGCTGGACAAATATGCCGAACCTTGCCCCGAGGCGATGATTGAAAGCGGGTTGGATCATATCCGCATTCTAGAAGACAATGATTTTCACGATTATAAAATCTCGGTGAAAGCGTCAGATGTATTTTTGGCAGCAGCGGCTTATCAGGGCTTGGCCGGGGCAACGGACGCCCCGATCCATCTAGGGATTACCGAAGCGGGCGGGCTGACATCTGGCACGATCAAATCGGCCATCGGATTGGGCAATCTATTATGGATGGGTATTGGCGATACGATCCGCGTATCTTTGTCCGCTGACCCTGTAGAAGAGGTCAAAGTCGGGTATGAAATTCTTAAATCTCTGGGGTTGCGTCACCGCGGCGTCAATATTATTTCCTGCCCAAGCTGTGCACGGCAAGGTTTTGATGTGATCAAAACTGTGGAAACGCTGGAAAAACGGCTGGAGCATATCAAAACACCGATGTCCCTGTCGATCATCGGTTGTGTGGTCAATGGCCCAGGCGAAGCCTTGATGACGGATGTCGGATTTACCGGTGGCGGGGCAGGGTCCGGGATGGTTTATGTGGCCGGACTTCAGGATCACAAGCTGGGTAACAAGCATATGATTGATCACATTATTGATTTGGTGGAAAGTCGTGCAGAAGTACTAGAAGCAAAATCGGCTGCCGACCAAGCGGCCGAATGAAACGTAAAATGATGATGATAATTTACATAGCTATTTTGGGTCTTGTTGGTCTGGGCGCCTATATTCGCCTGGCTCCAAGCGACCCTACTCTTTGGCATCAAGACCCTGAAATAGTCGTTTCTACCGGAAAACCTAACGAGTATAGGTTGGTAGGTGATCTGGCCCCAGTTTATAATATGGCAGCTTCAGATATGGCCGCTTTGGTTGATGAGCTTATTGCGGCCCAGCCGCGTGTGACCCGGCTTGCCGGTAGTCCACAAACATTGATGATGACCTATGTGCAACGCTCGATGTCCATGGGCTATCCAGATTATATTACTTTCAGGGTTGTTCCGATGGGCAGTGAACAATCAAAGCTGGAAATTTTGTCGCGCTCGCGGTTTGGCCGTTCAGATTTAGGCGTCAACAAACTGCGTATCAAGCAATGGGTTGGTCTGATCGGTGGGCTGGTTTCCAGACGATAGGCAACCTTGTTTGATCTCGCGCCACATCGGATTATTCAGTGACATCTCGCAGCGGGCAGTGAAATCTCGGTTATCCACTTTCATACAGACTATTGTGCCCAGTTCCACACGCTTTCCGTGCTTGTTTGTGCAATAGCAATCTGGCCATTTGACCCCGGGCCATTGTTCTTTGTAATCTTTATACGCATCGCCCACTGCCGCTGTCGCCGCTAAGGTGAATATAAT
>CAZMMG010000168.1:0-5270 GCA_964567355.1 uncultured Neptunicoccus sp. | reverse complement strand
CCAAAATTCAATGCGGCACGCACATAGGGTGCAAAAGCCGTAAAATTACCGCCGGGAGCTGCAGTTGCCTGCGCCCCGATTTCTGCTTCAAAGCCATAAAACAGCGGGACAGTCACGCCTGCCCCCGCGGTCGCGATAAATCCACCACCCGTATCAACCCCGCCACCGCCGCCAAAGCCTGCGGCAGCCTCGGCAAAAGCACGCAATCCATCTGGCGCGGTTTTCCAGCGATAGCCAAGCTGCACATCCGCATAGCCTTCACCACCCCCAGCAACGGCGCCTGTGGCTTGAATGAAAGTTTCATTTCGGGATTCGGGTGTGGTGGAAAATGAGGCTTCAAAGCCGATCAACATCATCGTATTCAAAACCGTCCCATCACGTTTTTTGCTGTTTTGTGGATAAAATTTCTTGGCCAGAGGTTTGATTGCACGAATGACACGCCCCGAATGAACACCGCCTGCCTGATTGCCAGCGGAATAGGCAAAATTCGCATCCCGTGACAGGCCGAAGCTTAAGGCCGGTGCCGAAACGGGTGCACCCGAAATATCACTGTAGGACAAGCCCAGAGTTCCTGCAATCTGGCCCCATAAATGGTGTCTTAAGCCAATGTATCCCCGGGTCATCAAGCCGTTCCCAGACACCAGTGCCGCACCGCCACCGCCGCCAATAAAGCCGCCAAATTCCAGCTGTGTTGCGCGTCCCACAGTAATGCGCTTCAGCAACTCAAAGCCACCAATGAACAGACCACCTGCATCCCCGGCCGCCGCCGAATACAGGCTTTGGCCGAAATGCAGCCCTGAACTTATTTCACGCAAAACACTGATCGACTGAAGCGCATCCAGCGCACCCTGCGATTGCACAAAAGCATCAACGCCATAACGAAACTCTATTGGTTTAGCCTGTGCAGGAATACTTATCACGCAGGCAAATGCAGTATTTATAAGGATTTTTTTCAAAAAACTAACCTCTTGCTATCTGCGCCATCACAATCAAATCATACGTTTTTATGAAGGGCTTATATCGGCTTTTGTATCGCGCTATCAAAGGCGCATCAATAGGACACCTGACATAATCACCAACGCGGCGACAAGCTTGCCCCTGTCCGCATGTTCTTTCAAAAAAACCACACCGATCAGCACGGCAAACAACACGGATGTTTCGCGCAAAGTCGCCACAAGCGCAATCGGGGCCACGACCATAGCCCACACGGCAATCCAATAAGCCCCGACCGAGGCCGCCCCCGCCATCAGCCCAAAAGCCCAGATGCGCGGGCGCTTTGGCAGCACTGCTGGGCCTTTAAGTATTAAAGCCCCGGCAGTGAACAGCGTTGAGTCCAACACAAAAGCCCAGCCAATGAAGGCCGACGGCTGCAATGAAACACGCGCCCCGATCCCGTCTGCCAACGTATAGCCCGCCGTTCCCATTGCAGCCATTAACGCAAGCGGCAACAGATGCCGGTGCTCGCCGTGAATAAAGACGCCACGCGCCATGAGTAAAATACCGCACGCGACAATAAACACGCCAAGGATCTGATGCGATGTGAAGGTATCTTGAAGAAAAATCAGACTGACAATCAGCACAATAACCGGGGCCGTACCGCGCGAAACCGGATAAACTCGGCTTAAATCACCCTTTTGATAGGCCAAAGTCAGAAAGCTTTTATAAAACAGATGAAACCCCACCGACAGGGCGAGCCAACCCAAAGAGGCCGCACTCGGTGCCGGAAACGCAAGCACCATCATCAAACCGATAATGGCATGTGCAATGGATAATAAAACCATGCCTTGCAGCTTATCGATGCCGAACTTTACAACCGCGTTCCACACCGCATGCAGCACTGCCGCAAACAATACTGCCAAGAAAATCGTGAAACTCATTGTCTGCAAATCCCCCAGATCAGGGTTTAGTCATAAAAATGCAGCCTATGCAATATACCCGCAATGACAAGCACAAACAAAATGCGCCCCTTCGAGACGAAACCCGAAAGAGGTGGCTTACACTTTGACGGTCATCGGCTCCTCAGCCTGTACCGTATTCTTTCATTACACCAACATGGTTTACACTTTGTTAAAATACCTGAATTCAACCCAGCGCATCAGAACAGCGCTTGCAAGTTTGTCCATGTTTGTGACTACCCACATCTGGCAGAACCTTCCAACACCGCGCACATTTTTCGCCTCTAGCCTTGGCAAAAATCACGGCCACACCGGCAACATCCTCCAGTGTGAACGCACCTTCGGGTGCACTAGCCGCTGAGACCTCAATGCTCGAGGTGATGCAGGCATCGGCAAACTCAACCGAGGCCAGAAGGGTGCGTAAATCCGCATCCGTCACATAAACCACTGGGGCGGCTTCCAACGAGGCCCCGATATTCTTTTCCTGCCGTTCAATTTCAATCGCCCCTGTAACCACACGGCGAACATCGCGGATTTTATCCCATTTGGAAGCCAGTTGCGCATTCAACCATGCAGACGGCGTTTCGAGAAAATCTTCCAAATGTACCGAAGCCTGATCGCCCGAATGGCGTTCCAGCCAGACGTCTTCCATGGTGAAGGCCAGCATCGGGGCCAGCCATGTAGTCAAACGCGCGAACAGCATATCCAGCACGGTACGTGCAGCCCGCTTGGTGACACTGTCACCCGCATCGCAATACAAAACATCTTTGCGAATATCAAAATAAACCGATGATAGATCAACCGTGCAAAACTGGAATAACTGTTGGAAAACGCTTTGGAAATCATAGGCAGAATAGCCTTTTCGCACAGCAACATCCAGTTCGGCCAAACGATGCAACACCCATTGTTCCAGTTCTGGCATATCGGCGACAGCAACCCGTTCCGCTTCGGTAAAGCCGTTCAGATTCCCCAGTAAGAACCGCATCGTGTTGCGCAAACGGCGATAACTATCGGCAACGTTTTTCAGAATTTCATCGCCGATACGCAAATCAGAGGTATAATCCGCCTGCGCCACCCAAAGCCGCAAAATATCGGCGCCATATTGCTTGATCACCTTTTCAGGCGCTATGGTGTTACCAACGGATTTCGACATTTTCATGCCCTTGCCATCCAGCGTAAACCCATGGGTTAAAACCCCTTTATAGGGGGCTCGGCCATTGGTGCCGCAAGACTGCAACATCGAGGAATGGAACCAGCCACGGTGTTGATCGGTGCCTTCCAGATAGAGGTCGGCAATGCCGTCTTCGGGCCCGTCGGCGCGGTCACGCATCACAAAAGCATGGGTTGAGCCACTGTCGAACCACACGTCCAGCACATCTTGCACCTGCACCCAGTCATCGGCATTGTAGTCAGCCCCAAGAAAACGTTCCTTGGCACCGTCTTCAAACCAGCAATCGGCACTTTCGGCTTCAAACGCTTCCACAATCCGCGTATTTACGGCCGCATCACGCAAGATGAAATCATCATCGGTCGGCAGCGCAGCTTTCTTGACAAAACAGGTCAACGGCACACCCCAAGCGCGTTGCCGCGACATCACCCAATCAGGACGCGCCTCGATCATTGAATAAAGCCGGTTACGGCCAGTTTTTGGTGTCCAAGTCACATTGTCAATTTCTGTCAACGCGCGGGCACGAATGGTTTTGCCATGCGTGTCCATGCCGTCGTTAAGCTCACGATCAATTGCCACAAACCATTGCGGCGTATTGCGGAAAATAACTGGAGCTTTGGAACGCCATGAATGCGGATAACTGTGCTTCACATGGCCGCGTGCGATCAACCCGCCGACTTCCACCAGCGTGGCAATCACGGCGGCGTTCGCCTTGCCTTCTTTGCCCTTGCGGTCAAACACCTGAAGCCCAGCAAACAACGGCACATGCGGCAGAAACTCGCTTTCCTCACCGACATGGTGGGTCAAACGATCCAGCCAGTTGCGTTTCATGAAAACCTCATAGTCATCCGCACCGTGCGAAGGCGCGGTATGGACAAAACCGGTGCCCGCCTCGCTGGTCACATGGTCGCCGTCCAGCATCGGCACGTCGTAATCCCAATAACCATCAGCCCCAGAGATGCCTTTGAATGGATGCGAACAGACCATGGAAGCCAGCTCTTCATTGCTGACATCACCCAGATAGGCAAACCCGTCCTCTTCGACATTGGCAGCCGCAAAAGCTGCCAGTGCCAAGGTGTGCTCCATGATATAAAGGTCGCCCTGTTTGGCCCAATTACCATCATGCGCCTTTGTTACTTCGTAAAGCGCATATTTCAGTTTCGGATTATAACAAACCGCTTTGTTTTGCGGGATTGTCCAAGGGGTAGTTGTCCAAATTACCACACGGGCCTGTTGCAACTGCTTGGCACGCGCATCATCCGCGTTCACAGTTTCAACCTGAAACGGAACCCAGATAGTGTGCGATTTATGGTCGTGATATTCGATTTCCGCCTCGGCCAGTGCGGTTTTTTCAACCGGTGACCACATCACGGGCTTGGAACCTTGATATAAAGAGCCGTTCATCACAAATTTCATAAATTCATCCGCGATCACTGCTTCGGCATGGTCGTTCATCGTCAGATACGGGTCATCCCATTTGCCAGTGATGCCCAGACGCTTGAATTCGTCGCGCTGTGTGTCGATCCAACCTTCCGCAAATTTGCGGCATTCTTGGCGCAATTCCACCACAGGCACATCGTCCTTGTTTTTGCCCTTGGCGCGGTATTGCTCTTCGATTTTCCATTCGATCGGCAGCCCGTGACAATCCCAGCCCGGCACATAGCGGCTGTCTTTGCCCATCATTTGCTGCGAGCGCACCACCATATCCTTGAGGATTTTGTTCAGCGCATGGCCGATGTGCAGATGCCCGTTAGCATAGGGAGGCCCGTCATGCAAAACGAAGCTTTCGCGCCCCTGTTTTTCACGCAAGCGATCATAAATACCGATATCGGCCCAGCGTTTCAGCCACTCGGGTTCACGTTTCGGCAAGCCTGCGCGCATAGGAAAATCGGTTTTCGGCAGGTTTAAAGTGTCTTTGTAGTCAGGCGTTTCGGCGCACATATGTCTTTTCCAGTATCATGAATTTCATTGGCAGTCTTGGTTCGCGCGGATATTTCATACGCTTGTCCCCGGTCACTTCGCGTTTAAAGTGCCGGGCCGATAATTCGTATTGTGATGTTCAATATGCTCGCCATGCCGCCTTATAGGTCGCATCTTATCATACGTCCAGCCCAAGTCGGCCCCAAGCCAGAGCGGTATTTTTCACACCAATCTAAACCAGTAAACTAGGGTTCGTACTCAATAAGAGGATTCCATATTTGTTTAAT
>CAZMMG010000167.1:0-5274 GCA_964567355.1 uncultured Neptunicoccus sp. | reverse complement strand
GCGCGTAGGGACGTGGAAAAGTTCAAATTCCGGCGCATCAAGCACCTGCCCGACGGCCCTGCCCCAACGGGCAAATTCCTGAGTTGACTGCCGGTCGATAGTGTCCAGCGGCATCAGGGTTTTCCAGCCCTTTTTGCTTAGGGTTTCGGCCACATCGGTGGCAAATTTGCAGAATTGTGGGAACTGGCGGTCACCAAAGCCAAGCACCGCAACCGGGAATGCCGGCGCCTGTTTTTGACCTGCAAGACGATCCAGAAAACTTTTTGCCGAAGCCGGGGCTTGCCCATCGCCATAAGTAGCACTTAAGATAAACATCCGCTTGGCATTACTATATTGGGTTCCTAGCTGGTTCATCGGAGCGGTATGAACCCGCTGACCTTCAGCGCTTAGTGCATCGTGTAGTGTTTTGGCAAAACCCCATGTGGTATTGCCCTCACTTCCCACAAGGATCACAGTTTGCGCAGACTTAGCCGACACGTTATCGCGAATTTTAGGCGCTGCACGGCGGGCACGCCACCAATTCAAACAGCCGGTAAATGCCATGAAAGGCAGGCCCAGAGAACAAAGTCCCAATAGTAGCCCCAACCACCAAAGCCCCTTGCCAGTATGCAGCATATAGATGAACTCATAAACTTGACGTGCCCGGCTGTTGGGCAGATAGGACAGCATTTGGCCAGTTGCCTGATCGACGAACCCTGACCCATTGGAAGTGGTAATGGCATAAACATCCGTTAGATCCCCGGGATAGGGGAATGAGAACTTGCGCAAATCACTGGACATAATTGTCTTGAACGCTTCCACCGATGTTACGCTAAGTGCCGGGCCCCCATTGACATCGCGCGGAAAATTTGGCGATGCATATTTGTCGTTCGCGATCACCCCAAAGGTGGTCAGAGACAGATAAAGCGCAGTGAGGGCCGACAGCAGAAATCCTAAAACCGCCACACGCCCGATGGAAACATGCCACCGTTGGATACGGCTGCCACGGACCCGCCCGAACAGGTTTCGCCAACCGCCCATTCTGCGTGCGGTCAGGGTTAGGCCCGACCAGCTTAGGATCAGCATGGCCAAGGCCCCAAGCCCCATTACAAACCGCGCATTGTCATTTTCAAATAGCAAAGACCGATGCAGCATCGTCATCCAGTGCGCAAATCCCGTAGGCGCATAAGCGGCGATTTTAGCAGCCGTTGCAGGATCGACAATATCGGCCCCTGGCGTATCGCCGTTGAAATAGTAAACCACAAGCTGGCCCGACGGTTTGCGCTCGATATGATCCGCACCCGGATAGTGTGAGACAATCAGCCCCATCAGTTTTGAGACCGTTTGATCCGCTTTTGCAGGGGTTGCAACGCCGGCTTGATCCACGGCAGGCATGACAGATAGAATCGTACCACTGATCGAAAGGATTACGATCAACAAAGCGGCTATAAGACCGGGTATTTTATGAAACTGACGCAGCATTTTATGATCCTGTGTTTAGGTTACATCGACATCGAAAATGATTTGATGAAACGGCGCCCGCGAATGGTTTTACCGGATTTTGACGTATCAAGAGGCACCACGATTTCCGAAGGGCTTTCACGGAAATTTTCCGAGGCCGCATCAATATGCAGCGAATATCCGGCATTGAGCAACGCGTCGGAAAGATCGGTAGTCACGGTCAAGGTGCGCCCAGCCCCGATACTGGCCCCGGTAATGCCGTTCAAATCAGAAGTGCGCCCACCGCTTAGCTGCATCCAATCCAACAGATGCCTATAATATCGCGGCTGCCCACCTGCCATCCAGACGGTGCCGACATAGGCCCCTTTGGGATCGGTCACATAAAGCACCACAAAGGCGGAATAACCCCCGAAATTACCTATTTGGGTGGTTAGCTTGACGGGCCGGGCATCAGCCACGGAGGGTAAAGAAAGAGAGGCGGCAAGAGCAAGGCTAGATGCAAGTTTAAACATTGATATTCTCCATAATGGCGTTTCTAAAGCCTACCTAAATTACTCACCTGACAGTTACCTGACGGGTATTGAATTACTGCGTAAGATTGATGACAGTTTACAAAAAAAACGCCCCTTTTTAGAGGGGCGTTTTGCGGATTGGGACATTGGGCTTTAACCCATTGTCAGGGGGATTTTAGGTAATATCATCAGGTTCTGCGGCGCGTTTATCGCCAGTAACCATGGCGCGCGCCAAATTCTCTTTGTGCCGCCAACTGGCCAGAAAAACTCCGCCCACATGCACAATGACCAAAGTCATCATAATGTTGGCTGCCGCGCCGTGAAGATTGCTCATCAAGCCATCATGTGTGCTATATTGCGGCCAGGTTAGCAACCAGCCGGTTCCCGCCGTTGCCAGTAGCACCACCAGTAAAGCCATGACCATAGCGCCGCCAGCCGGGTTATGGCCAAGATAGCGTTTTTCACCGCCATCGCGCATCTCTTTCATATAGGATATAACCGTTTGCGGCCCTTTTACGAATTGGCTGAAGCGGGCATATTGAGGGCCGATCAACCCCCAGATCAGACGCACCCCGATAATGGCAGCCGCAGCGTAGCCCGACCATTCGTGCAAGCTATCAGCATTCTCTGACGCAACCCAAGCCACTGCAAAGCTTATAACAAGACTCCAGTGAAAAAGTCTCAGTAAAGGGTCCCAAATACGTGTCATTAGTCTTTCCTTTTTATTTCAGGGCTTAAATTCCCAGTATTTTCATTTGTTTCAGCGTCTTCACCAGCCGTGATTTTTTCCGTCTCAAACTTCACAATCTCCAAAGTTTCGGGATCAACGCGCACTTCTATTTCAAGACCCTGACGATCCCAACCGGTGATTTCATAACACCCGTCGTCTATTTTAATCCGCCGGACTTTCCAACCCCTGTTTGCGGCAGAAGTCATAACAGCACCACGCGGTTGCCAATCTTTCATCGGCGTATAACAGTTCAGATCAGCAGCATTTGCCGCCCCTGCGCTTAATAGCGTCAGGCTTATTAAAAGTGCCGGATTTTTATTTCGCATGTTATATCCCTAATCTCGGGGTTGGTTTTAGGCCTTATGGCACCCAATACTTACCTAAACCTGAACCGCTGACCACCAGAACTTAAGGTTGCTGTCAGGCTTGCAAGCCAGTAAAGATATGTCAAGCCACGAAGGAATTTTCATGCGGATTTTACTGGTCGAAGATGACATAATCTTAGGTGCTGCCGTGCGTGATCAGGGGATCGCTGACGGCCATGGCATAGATTGGGTGCAGCGGCTTGATGAAGCTTCAGAACATATTCAAACCACTGGCTACGATCTGATTTTACTGGATTTAATGCTGCCCGACGGTATGGGGCTGACATTCCTGCGTAGCTTGCGGGGCAAGGGTGATGTAACGCCCGTGATCATCATGACCGCGATGGATCAAATATCGGACCGCATTGATGGGTTGAATGCGGGGGCCGATGATTTTTTGGTAAAACCGTTTGACCTCTCAGAGCTTTCCGCCCGCCTGAATGCGGTGGCACGGCGCTATTCAGGAAATCCCAATCCTTTAATACAGATACAGGATTTGCAAATCGACCTGGCCAACCGAAGCATCATCCGCGCAGGAAAGCGCGTCAGTTTGACCGCGCGTGAATGGGCCCTGTTTGAAGCCTTTGTTCAGCGCCCCGATCAGTTGTTTTCCAAAACCCAGCTTGAAGATCGACTATATTCATTTTCCGCTGAATTTGAAAGTAACACTATCGAGGTTCACATCAGTCGCTTGCGTAAAAAACTTGGACGCAGTGTGATCACGACCGAGCGCGGTGTCGGCTATAGGCTGGCTGCCGAATGAGACGTATGAAAAGTCTTCAGTGGCGTCTTTCTGCCAGTCTGGCCACAGGCTTGGCCGTAATATGGGTGATCGCCGCCATCACAACAATGCAGATCATAAAAAATGAAATGATCGAGGTTTTTGACGCTGCCCTGCAAGAAACCGCACAACGTATTCTACCCCTCGCCGTCAATGACATCATGGAACGCGAGGACAGTGTGCTGACCCAGCGCATGTCGACCATTCGTAATAATGAAGAGCTGATCACATACCTCGTAAGAGACCGCGACGGCACAATCCTGTTACGCTCACACGATGCCGATGAAGCGGCTTTCCCGCCTTTTAAAGAAGTCGGTTTTGTCAATTCACAAACCCACCGTGTTTATTTTGATGCCGCCATGCAAGGCAGCATCACCATTGCAGTTGCCGAACCTTTAAAACATCGGGTCGAGGCCACACATGAAGCCTTGGTAGGACTGTTGCGACCGCTGTGGTTTTTGATCCCTATCAGCCTACTCGGGGTTTGGGCCATCGTGCGGATATCTTTACGTGCGGTTCGGGTTTTTCAAAGTGAAATAGAGGCACGCGGCAGCGGCGATCTTGCGCCGATATCGGTTACTGAACTGCCGCATGAATTGCACCCTGTTGCAGAAGCCGTCAACCAGCTTATGAACCGATTGCAGCATGCGCTTGCGTCTGAGCGCAGCTTCACTGCCAATAGCGCACATGAATTGCGCACCCCGGTTGCCGCGGCACTGGCACAAACCCAGCGATTGATCGCGGAAACCGATGACCCCGCATTGCGCAAACGCGCCGAACAGATCGAACAAGCTCTCAGGCGTTTGGCGGCGCTTTCGGAAAAGCTGATGCAACTGGCCAAATCCGAAGGTGGCGCGTTGATCGAGCGAGAGAAAAAAGATGTAGTATCGGTTTTGTCCCTTGTTCTGGCAGATTTTGGTCTTTCTCGGAATGGAGATGAACACATTCAAATTGCCCTGCCTGATAAACCTGTATTATCCAACATCGACACCAATGCTTTTGCAATTTTGGCTAGAAACCTAATTGAAAACGCGGTGAAACATGGCGACCCCAATGAAAAAATTTACATTAGATTAACCCCAGACGGCAGGTTCAGCGTTGCAAACGGTGGCATAATTATCCCGCCGGAAAAACTTGATACGCTCACCCGCCCCTTTACACGCGGCGACACCAATGCATCGGGCACCGGCCTTGGGCTTGCAATCGCAAACACCATCGCATCGGGCGCAGGCGGCGAGATGACTATTCTTTCACCGGCCCAAGACCGTGACACTGGATTTGAAGTTATCATCCATTTACCGTGATTTTTTGTTAAGGGTTGTCTGAAATACAGCACTAGAAATTTTTCTAAGTGTTATCATTTTACCCGGGTTTTATTGAAAGCTTTCCAATGGCCAAAACCGCCGAGATAGCGGAAAAATTATAGGTGCAGGATCTATCGAACCC
>CAZMMG010000166.1:0-5318 GCA_964567355.1 uncultured Neptunicoccus sp. | reverse complement strand
GCCTCTGGACGTTAATTCTTTTATTTTTCGTAATTACGTCTTATTTGCAAAAAATGCAAAAGGTAATATCATAAAACTGAAAATCTTCCCTGCGGGGAAGAAAGTGAACGGGACAAAGGTATTAGACCCTATATGATTCGTGGTATTCGATGCACATAAAAAACGGGATGTTGCCAAAAATATAGCATATTTAGGGTGACACCTGAAGGGCTGCAACTACAGATAGGGTGACATTTTTATTTGATAGGGTGACACTTAGGCTGTCCCCCTTTACCATATATTACCTTATTTATATTTATTCAGAAGTTTGGTTTGGGTAATTGCCAACAGAGTTCTTGACAGAATCGGATAACTGGACGCAAATAGCTGTAAGATGAGTAAGAGCGTTGTGTTAAGACTGTTTTAGGGTATAAGGCAGCATAAACCCTACCAGATATGAGTCGGGATCAAGGCAGTTATCCTTTAGGCGGGATCAGATACAGGAAGGACGGCCCAATGTTGGCCAGTAAACCCATCGGTCGTGATGCCGCAACAAAGAAATATGATATTCTTTCTGCTTTGATGACCTATGCTTTGGCGCGGGAAAAACATACCCAAAAGCTGATTTTGCGTCTAATGTCGCTTATCACCACCAGATATAACTGGCAGCGTGATGAACTGAGTATGGGGCAACGCGAAATCGCAAAACTATGGTCGGTCGATGAACGCACCGTTAAGCGCGAGATGGCCAAGATGAAATCCAAGGGCTGGTTGCAAGTAAAAAGGGCAGGGACCCGTGGCCGGGTAACACTTTATGGGCTGAACCTGGATTTGATGCTGGAACAAACCAAACCCGAATGGCCTAAAATAGGCCCCGATTTTGTTGAACGCTTATCCGCCATGACCGGCCTTACGGCGCAAAACGTGCCCCAAAGCAATATTGTGCCGTTTACGCTAAACGCGGTTGCCCCTGTTGATGACGGCTCTGTCTGGGCAAATGTTGCGAGGATTTTATTTGCCGATGATCCGACAATTTTCGCGGCCTGGTTTCAACAACTGCAAGAGGCGGACAAGCAGGGCGGCTGTCTGACTTTAATGGCCCCGACAAAATTCCACGCCACTTATGTTGAAACGCATTTATCCGAGCGGATTTTGCGGGCCATCGCTCAAGTTGACCCCGGGCTGCGGATGATAAGGATTCGCAGTTAGATAAATAATTGATCATCGGGGATGTAAAGCTGGCTGATAAACGCAAATTCCGTTACCTTTCCTGAAAACAGGTATTTTGAGCAGTATGATGCTAAAAACATTTCATCAGCACCTATCCGGACAGGTGTTTCCCAAAGCATGGGAAAAGCTGGCCGGTTTCGATGTGGCCGAAGACACCCCTTTTGTGTTGGATGTTGTGCCTTGCGACGATGAATTGCATGTTTATATTTCATCGCGTGTCCTTACTGCCGGCTTTCAAGGCCGTCTTAGCTTCAAGGAAGGTAAGAAGATCTTACCTATAAAACAGGTGTTGTCGGTACCACGCGGAATCGATGTTGTATTGACCCGGAACAATGCGGATACAGCGCAAAACATGGATATTGAGCTGGATGGTAAAGCCATAACGCTGGATATAAATCCAAACCTTGCAACAGAATTCGAGGGTCTGAATACGGCGTTCTTGGTGGAAGTATCGCCGGACCCCGAAACGTTCAAGGATTGGTTGGCGTATCATTGCAATACTCACAAACTGGAAGCGGTGGTGATGTTGCACCGGGGTAAAAAAAACCGC
Organism: uncultured Neptunicoccus sp.; assembly: GCA_964567355.1. GTDB lineage: Bacteria > Pseudomonadota > Alphaproteobacteria > Rhodobacterales > Rhodobacteraceae > Amylibacter. The sequence goes on along the minus strand of CAZMMG010000166.1, from coordinate 3,559 downwards.
CCCGGCACTTCGGCCGTCAACCGTTTGATAAAAGCGGCACAGGCAACCAAGGGGCTGAAAGCCTTTGCACTATTGTCCAGCGACCAGCCGTTGGGCCACCCGCAATCGCCCAGTGTGTTTGATCGCCATACGACCCCTGACGGGCCGGGCAAAGCGTTGCTGGAGCCAGCCAAGCCGGCGCCTTATGCTTCGGCTATGTTTGAATTTGCTGTTCTTGATGCGCTGCGACGGCGCAGTTTCGGTAGGGCGCGCGCGGTTGCCCATCTAAGCATGTGCGATTTGTTGTTGCGCGGAGCAGCGGGGCAGACGGTTTTTGATGCGGCTGTTGCCAGCGACAGTTATCTGAAGTTTTTTGGCAAGCTGGCCTATCCCTGGTCTTATCGCAAAGTCAAACAACCGCATTTTGCCGATCATACCTGCACCAGTTTTGACGGCCATCGCGGCTCATTCGTTTGGGTGATCAGCCGCGCCTATATGGGGCGCGGGGTGGCGTTACGCCCGTTCAGGGCCTCATTAGATGTGCCTGATCCGATCAGTGCAAGTTTCAGCTATTGGCGTTGCATGGGGGTAGGGTATCCCAAGTTGAAAATCGGGCAGATCGTGCCCAAGGCGTCTTTGGTGATGGATCAGGATTTATGCGCGGTTATGGCGGCCCAGTTTGATCACGCGACCAAGCCGCCGCCTGTGGTTGCCGCAAGTCATAAATCTGGGACTGCGAACAAGAATATTCTGCTTGTGACCACGATGAAAAATGAAGGCCCGTTCATTCTGGAATGGCTGGCCTATCATCTGTCCATCGGGGTGACGGATTTTGTGGTTTACACCAATGATTGCACCGACGGCACCGATACCATGTTTGATCTGCTGGAACGCAAGGGCATTGTGCAGCATTGCCAAAACCCCTACCGCGAAACCGGGCAGAAGCCGCAACACGCGGCTTATCTGGCGGCGCAATCAACCCAAAAGGCGCGTGATGCGGACTGGATCATGTGCATGGATGTGGACGAGTTTATCAACATTCATGTCGGCGACGGCACATTGCATGATCTATTTGCAGCGGTGCCTGACGCAAATATCTGGTCGATGACATGGCGGCTGTTCGGCAATGCCGAGGTGGATCAGTTCAAGGACAGGTTCATCACCGAGCAGTTTTTTCGCTGTGCGCCGCATATCTGCCGCAAACCGCATCAAGCCTGGGGGTTTAAAACCCTGTTTCGCAACAATGGCTATTACAAGAAATTCGGGGTGCACCGGCCTGTTGGGCTGCTGCCTGAATTCAAGGATCACATCCATTGGGTCAATGGCTCTGGGGTGAAGATGCCCGAGAATATTTTGCGCACTGGCTGGCGTAACACTATGCGAAGCTACGGTTACGACATGGTGACGTTGAACCATTACGCGCTGCGGTCATGTGAGTCGTTTTTGGTCAAGCGCGACCGTGGGCGGGTCAACCATGTAGAGCGCGATCAGGGGCTGATTTATTGGTTTCGGATGAATAATAATGCGCAAATCGATAAATCGGTTCTGAATAAAATTGCGCGGGCAAAGGCGAAGTTTGATGAGCTGATGGCGGATCCGGAAATTGCCGCGCAACACCACGCGTGTGTTGCGGCGCACCGTAAACGGATTACAGAGCTGAAAGCGCAACCGGATTATCAGGCATTTTACCACTCGTTGAAATCGGAACGGCTGGTTAAACTATCGCGCCTTCATGCGCATTTCGGGCGTGACGTGTTTATGGATGGCCCCGATACGATCCCGGCAGATTTTCCGCTTTTGGATGAGGTCAAGCAGCGATGAAATACCTGATGATCACATCGATGCGCAATGAAGCGCCTTATATTCTGGAATGGCTGGCCTATCACAGATCTATCGGGGTGGACGGGTTTCTGGTTTATTCCAACGATTGCGATGATGGCACCGATGCGATGTTGGACCGGCTGGATGCACTTGGGGTGATCACCCATGTGCACAACGACAAGATCACAAAGGCCGGGGTGCAGTGGAGTGCTTTGAAACGCGCGGATAAGCACCCCATGCGCAAACAGGCGGAATGGATCCTGTTTGCGGATGTGGACGAGTTTGTGAATGTCAAAGCGGGGGGTGGCCATCTGGATGATCTGCTGGCTGCCAGCCCGGGTGCAACGGCATTTGCGCTGACCTGGCGGATGTTCGGTAATAACGGGCAGGTGCAGATCAAAGATATTCCGGTGTTGGAGCAGTTTAGCCGCTGCGCGCGGTTTCCGTGTTATGCACCGATCACATCGTCGATGTTCAAAACCCTGTTCAAGAATGACGGCTCATATGAAAAGCTGGGGGTGCATCGGCCTAAGAAGCGGATTGAAAAAGATGAGTGCAAAATTCACTGGGTTAACGGGAATGGCGAGACTTTGGGGCCAGAGTATCTGGATAAGGCAACGGTGACTTACGGGGCCAACGGCGGCATTGATCTGGCTTGTATCAATCATTATTCGGTAAAATCGGCGAAAGCGTTTTTGGCAAAAACCCGGCGCGGCTTGCCAAACAGATCTGACAAACAGCTGGATTTAGGTTATTGGGTTGATCGAAATTTCAATCAGGTTGAAGATGTAACCATTCAGCGTAATCTAGCTGTAACAAAGAAAAATATGTGGGCTTGGCTGGATGATGACGTGCTGCGGGATTTGCATGGGGCAGGGGTGCTCTGGCATCAAAAATGTGCAGAAGAAGTTCTGGATAATATGGAAGGCGTGCGCTTGTTCAGCAGACTTGTCAGTCTGACACGGTCGGATATAAACCCTAGGTTCGCTGCATCATTGGCACAATTGATGATTGCGGCGCGGCACAAGGAAAAGGGAAACTGATGCGGGTATTTTTAACAGGCGGTGCCGGCTATATCGGCAGTCATACATTGCTGGAAATATTATCGGAAGATCACGAAGTTTGTGTTTATGACGATTTTTCCAACAGCACACCTACAGCGATGGCCCGTGTCGGGCAGTTGACCAATCGACAATTCGATGTGGTTGAGGGCGACGTGTTGGATCAGGTATCACTTAGGGCCGCTTTGATCGCATTCAAACCCGATGTTGTGGTGCATTTCGCCGGCAAAAAGGCGGTGGGCGAGTCGGTTGCAAAGCCGTTGATGTATTACCAAAACAATGTGGGTGGCACGGTATCCCTGTTGCAGGCGATGGAAGCGGCGGGATGCAACCACATTGTGTTTTCATCTTCGGCCACGGTTTACGGCGAGCCGCAGTATTTGCCGCTAGATGAACAGCATCCAGTTTCGGCTACTAATCCTTATGGCCAAAGCAAGTTGATGGTGGAATATATTTTGCGTGACTGGTGTGCAGCCCGGCCGCAGGCCTCGGCCACCGTTTTGCGGTATTTCAATCCGGTCGGGGCGCATGAAAGCGGTATGATCGGTGAAGACCCTAATGATATTCCCAACAATCTGATGCCGTTTGTCAGTCAGGTAGCTGTGGGGCGGCGCAAAAAGCTACAGGTGTTTGGCAATGATTACGATACGCCTGATGGTACCGGTGTGCGCGATTATATCCATGTGGTTGATCTGGCC
>CAZMMG010000165.1:0-5370 GCA_964567355.1 uncultured Neptunicoccus sp. | reverse complement strand
GCCCAACCGTTGGCAACAGGCCCTGTCGCGAGATGGGAAAAATAACTGCGATCCAGTTTAACCCAGTACCCGCCATGCAGAAAAACAACCAAGCCTTCGGGCGTGCTATCAGGCCAAAAAATATCCAGTTTTTGCCGCGTCTTGGGGCCGTATGGTAATGCAAGATCAGATTTAACACCGCTATGGCGGTAGATGTCGGCCTGTTCTTGCCAGCGATCAAAATAATCAAGCGCATTCGGTATATGGCCCAGATTGTCAAATGCGTCATCCCAGTCGGTCATGTTTTGCGTGCCTTGTTCTGAAAAGAAAAAACTGTGATTGCGTTATAGCGTATAAACATTAGGTTCGTTCAGGTAATCTGTGCAATTAATAATCTGTACAACAAAAAGGAAAGTTCGATGAATGTGATTTTTGTCCAACTACGCTGCAAACCCGGAACCGCTTATGATGTCGCGGATGCTTTATATGACCGCGAGATTGTATCGCAGCTATATTCCACAAGCGGCGAGTGGGATCTGCTGGCGCAGATTTATCCGCCAAAAGACCAGGATGTGGGGAAATGGGTCAATGACCATGTTCTGGACATCGATGGGATTGAAAGGTCTCTGACAACACTGACATTCAAAGCATTTTAAGCGGGCTTATTAGGGCGGCGCGGCGCGACTTTTTTTGACCACAGCCACGGGCCGACCTTTGCCAGCATGATGCCGTAACCCACAGTCCATAACAGGGCCGCAAACACCACACCGTTCAAGTTGCCAAATTGGGTAAATGGGGCGGCACTGCGGATAATTGCCGCCAGCATAATCAGGCCAAAAGCCACAGTTAAATTCGTCCCGAGATGCAAAGCGCGACCGGTGTGGCCCAAAGTGGCCCGCATAATCATCGCCGTAGTCATGCCGCCAATAGCCCCTATTCCCAGCAAATGCAGCCCGGCGACTTGATTCCCCGAAGCCAACACCGCCAAACCAACTGGAATAAAGCCATAGGCCACATGCAAAATCAGTAATATCGGCGTGCGCAATGTCAGATAGCCGCGCCAGCGCAGCAGGCGGACGGCATGTAACGCGGCCGCAGCCGCCAAAGCCCAACCTGAAAAAGCCGCGTCTGGCAGGGCGACCCATGCAATTAACCCGACCCCACCCACCAACAGACAAACCGCATCATAGCGGTTGAACGGGGTCGGCAGACGCATTGAACCCGCTTTGGCCAACCAGTTTCGGGTAAAACTGGGAATGACGCGCCCGCCGATCAGGGTGATCAGAAAAACCACCACCGCAATGCCAAGCCTGCGACCATATACCGATGACCCTTGGGTGATAACCTCGATATGAAACAGGATATTAGCAGCCAGAAACAATAAAATCGGAACAACAACCATCAGATTACGCCAGTTGCGCCCTGCGATAACTTCTATCAATATCATCACGCTGACGGCCACCAAAAACGAGCTGTCGATGACCATTATGATCAGGGGCGGTCTTATCCCGCCTGTGCCCGCCATGGCAATGCGCCCTGCAATCCACAGCACCACCAAAAGCCCCAAAGGCCAGCCTCGAATGGGCATCCGTCCGGTCCAGTTCGGAATGGCAGTAAACAAAAAGCCGCAAAGTACGGCAGCAACATAACCGAAAAGCATTTCGTGAATGTGCCAGTCAATCGTGGAAAATGAGCCGTTCAGATCAATAACCCCCGAATAAATCGGAATCCACAACGGGATAATTGTTGTTGCAAACACAAGGGCTAACAAAAAGAACGGCCTGAAACCGTAGCTTAACAAGGTCGGGCCGTAATAGGCCTTGCGTGATTTATGCGACACTAGGGGATCCATCCGGTTGGGCTTTGGTTGATTCTATCATAACAGTAGTGGCGTGTTCTTTGCGCTGGATCAAACAAATATTATGGCCTTGCACCTGCTGTTTTGATTGTTGATGCTGAACTGAATTAAAATCAAGGATTGCAAAATGACACTCACCCCGCGCCGCTCTGCGGATTATCTGGCCGAACGGCTTTATCAGGCAGGCTGCCGCCATGCGTTCGGTATGCCGGGCGGCGAGGTTTTGACGTTGATCGATGCTCTGCGCAAAGCGGGGATCAAGTTTACCCTTGCCAAACACGAAAACAGCGCAGGCTTTATGGCCGAAGGTGCCTATCACCGGACAGGCGCGCCCGGCATTCTGGTTGCCACGTTGGGGCCCGGCGCAATGAACGGCGTCAATTCCGTTGCCAATGCCTTTCAGGACAGGGTGCCGTTGATCGTGTTGTCGGGATGCGTGGACGAGGATGAGGCTCAAACCTACACCCACCAAGTTATGGATCACCGCGCGGTGTTTACGCCTATCACCAAAGCCACATTTAGACTATCGGCCAAAGCAGCCGATGCGGTAGCGGATAAAGCCATTAGCATTGCCACCGAGGGCCAGCCCGGGCCGGTGTTTATCGACGTGCCTATCTCGGTCGCGGACACAAAATGCGCACCTACTCATCTGCGCCGCCGCCCGAACGCAAGCCCTACTGCCCCTGCCGAAGGCCCCGATCTTGAACGCGCCCGCTCTTGGCTGGCGCACGCCAAGCGCCCAGTGATGATTGCAGGTGTCGATGCGATGAATGACAATGCCAGCGATGCTATTCTAGCATTTTGCGAACGCTTCAATGTGCCACTGATCACCAGCTACAAAGCCAAAGGAATTATCCCTGAAACCCACCCGCTTGCCTTGGGCGGCGCAGGTCTGTCACCGCTTGCAGACAAGGTTCTGATACCGTTTGTGCAAACTGCCGATCTGATCATCTGTGCCGGTTACGATCCGATAGAAATGCGTACGGGATGGCGTGACATTTGGGAACCGCAAACGGTGAATGTCATCGACATTGCCGCCACGCCGAACCACCATTACATGCATCAAGCCACGCTGAATTTTATCGCTGATACCGGCGCAAGCCTAAAGACCATTGGAACAGCTGCCCCACAACCAACATGGGATGCGGGCGAAATTGAAACGGCCAAAGCTGCCCTGCAAAAAGCTTTCCCGAAAGATGAGGTCTGGGGGCCTGCCGCAATTATTGACGAGTGCCGCAAACGCCTGCCCAAAAATACATTAGCCACGGCAGACAGCGGGGCGCACCGTATTTTGCTATCACAAATGTGGACATGCCATGAGCCACGCGGATTGGTGCAATCCACTGCCCTTTGCACTATGGGCTGCGCCGTACCTCTGGCAATGGGGCTAAAGATCGCCTCACCCGAACGCCCCGTGATCTCGTTTTCGGGGGATGCTGGATTTCTGATGGTTGCAGGCGAATTGGCGACGGCAGCGGAACAGGGGCTAAAACCGGTCTTTCTGGTTTTTGTCGATGCCAACCTGTCCCTGATCGATCTGAAACAGCGACAGCGGCAATTGCCAAACCATGCGGTAAATTTCGGCATTCATGATTACGCCGCTATTGCACGATCTTTTGGCGGCAATGGTTATTCGGTTGCCAGCCGCGATGAATTGCATGCCGCCCTTGATAGCGCGCAAAATGCAGATAAGTTTACACTAATAGCGGCCACGATTCCACGCGGTGCATATGACGGACGATTTTAGATAGGGCTGAAAATGAGCGGTGCTTTGGATGGATTGGTTGTCTTGGATTTGTCACGCATTCTAGCGGGGCCGACGGCGACGCAAATGCTGGGCGATCTTGGGGCGACCATATTAAAGATTGAAAACCCCAAGTCAGGCGGTGACGACACCCGCGCCTGGGGGCCGAATTATGCGATTGATAAGGACGGTAATAAAACCGACCTGAGTGCCTATTTCATGTGCGCCAACCGCAACAAAAAATCCATTGCCGTCGATATTGCCACGCCAGAAGGGCAGGACATCATTCGCAAACTTGCCGCGCGCGCCGATATTGTGGTCGAAAATTTCAAGCCAGGCGGCTTGGCAAAATACGGGCTGGACTATGACACCATGTTAAAGGCCCATCCCGAACTGGTTTACTGCTCAATCTCGGGCTTTGGCCAGACCGGGCCAAACCGAATAAAACCCGGCTATGATCTGATGGCACAGGGTTACGGCGGCATCATGAGCCTGACTGGCGATGCGGATGGCCAGCCGATGAAAGTCGGCGTCGGCATTGCGGATGTGATGTGCGGGATGTATGCCACTATCGGTATTCTGGCCGCTTTGCGCCACTTTGAGCGCACCGGCGAAGGCCAGCATATCGACGTGGCTTTGATTGATACGCAAATGGCATGGCTGATCAATGAGGGTACCAATTTTTTGACCTCGGGAAAGCTGCCCCAACGCCATGGCAATGGCCACCCCAATATCGTGCCCTATAGCGTCTTTGCCGCGTCAGACGGTCATGTCATCGTGGCAGTTGGCAATGATGCGCAATTCAAACGGTTTTGTGATTTTATCGAAATTCCTGAACTGGCGGACGATCCGAAATATGCCACCAACGTGGCCCGTATTGAGAACCGCGCCGACTTAACTGGTTTGATAAGTGCGCCGTTGGCACAGATCAAAACGGTGGATATTATTGCAGGTCTCGAAGCCCTGAAAGTTCCCGTTGGCCCAATCCACAATGTTGAACAGGCCCTGCATTCAGATCAGGCAAAAGCGCGTGATATGGTGATCGCGGTGGCGGATGAAGATATTAAGGGCGGCGCGGTCAACCTGCTTGGCAACCCGTTGCATTTGTCACGCACACCGGTAACTTACCGCAGCCCGCCACCGCATTTCGGGCAGGACACGGACGCTGTTCTTGCTAAATATATTGATCCAGAACCCTTTGAATAAGGAGATATGAATGCCCCGTTTTTTGATTTTCATTACTTTGATTTTTGCGCCGTTGCTGGCAAATGCCCAATCCGTCACCCCGCGCGATGGCTGGATGGTTTTCCCGACCAGCTATAGTTACGGCAAATTGGTCAAGCGCACCCGTTCCGCGATCAGCAAAGCCCCGATCGGAATAGTGACACAGGCAAGTGCCACGGTCGGCGCCAAAAGTCAGGGGATTAAAATTCGCGGGAATATCGTGATCGGGGTTTACCGCAACGATTACGCCCGCAGAATGTTGCAAGCATCGATCGCCGCAGGGGTTGAGGCGCCGATACGGCTTTATATCACTGAGAATAAAGATAAAACTGCGACATTATCCTATAAAACGGCCTCATTCGTGTTTGCACCCTATATGGACGAAGGCGGACAAGACCTGCATGATTTGGCGGAACAGCTTGATGGTGTGTTGCTTAAAATTGCGCAAAAAGCAGCCACTGCACCATGAAATTTTCAGCATAGGCCTTTGATTTTTGAAGCATTGGTCACTTCAACGTTATCATGGGTTACAAACTATTCTTATTTTAGCCGATAGGCATTATAC
>CAZMMG010000164.1:0-5389 GCA_964567355.1 uncultured Neptunicoccus sp. | reverse complement strand
GTGTAGGTATTTTTGTATAAACATTTTATGTAATTTCGTTTATGTTTGGCTAAACGCCAGCGACAGACTGGAAAAGTGAGCAGATGAAAAAAACAGTCCAATTGATAATATTTATGATTTTAACCGCCTGTTCCGGTGCAGGTTTAGGCCCGCCTCGTAATCTTGACAATGCTTGTTCGATGAAATCGCAACGGCCAAATTGGTTCAAGGCAATGAAAGATGTTGAAAACAAATGGGGCGTACCGACGCCTGTTTTGATGGCGGCGATTTATCAGGAGTCCCGGTTTACACCCGGTGCAAGAACACCCTATCGTTATGCTGTGGGGGTTATCCCAATGGGACGGCAATCATCGGCCTATGGGTATTCGCAAGCAATAGACAGCACATGGAATGGTTATAAACGGGCCATGGGTAGACGCGGTGCAAAGCGTAATAATTTTGCAGATTCTGTAGATTTCATGGGCTGGTATATGGATGAAAGTGAAAAGCGTAACGGCATTTCGAAGTTTGATATGTATAATCAGTATCTAGCTTATCATGATGGTCACACGGGGTACGCGCGTGGCACTTATCGCAATAAAAAGTGGTTACGGCGTATTGCTGCAAAGGTCGAGGCACGGGCGATTACGTATCAGGATCAACTTAAGACATGCAGTGGGTAAGCTTATCGGTCAACAGATTTGATTTGCCCCAAATCGGCGGCGATTTTTTCAATGTCGAACAGGCTATCAGGCAATTGGGCGGCTTTATCCAACGCGCCTAAAATGACTGTGGTTTTTTGTCCCGATTGATCTGTTGTGATCCATTGGCGCAACTCAACCGGATTTGCTGAAAAGGCCAGCTGTATTTTGCCATATTTGGGATGCTTGGGATCTTGTGCTGTTATCTTTGTAAACAGGCCATCTTCTATATGGGCAAGGATCATACGGCTGGTATTCAGATTAACATGTTTTTTCAAGATGATGTGCAGCGGTGTCAGGATCAGCGGAAAGCTTTGCGGGCCCGCCGAGGATTTTTTGTCGAACACCGCCACCTGACCTTCTCCGGCGACCACCAATGCGGGGTTGGGTTTTGCATATTCGAACCGCATGCGCCCGGGGCGTTTAATCATAAAAACACCCTGTGATTGCGTGTTATCGGGATTGATCTGTGTAAAATCCCCTTTGGCGGTCGTAAGTTGGTTTAGATAATCCGAAACCTGCTGCAACGATAATTTTTCCGCAGTTGCAACGGAGGGCAACAGACATAAGGCTATCGCGGCTATTTTGGTTATGGTTTTCATAAACCCCATCTAATCATTCCACGGAACCGTTTCAAATGCTTTGCACATTATGGGCCGGATACCGCCTAGGATGCTCCCTGGATTATTCCGGCAACAGAATATCGCGTTTACCTACATGGTTCGCCGCCGAAACGATGCCCTGATCTTCCATCTGTTCAACGATCTTGGCGGCCTTGTTATAGCCAATTGAAAGTTTGCGCTGGATATAAGAGGTCGAGCATTTGCGATCATTGGCAACGATGGCCACGGCTTGGTCGTAAAGCGCATCCTCTTTGCCAGTGTTGCCGCCCAGACCAAGAACCAAATCAATATCGCTTTCCCGACCGCTTTCAGGGCCATCAACAATGTCGCTGATATATTCAGGTGAGCTGAAAGATTTCAGGTGAGTGACCACCTCTTCCACCTCTTCATCGCTGGCAAAAGGTCCGTGAATACGGATGATTTTGCCACCGCCCTCCATGTAAAGCATATCACCCATGCCCAGTAACTGTTCGGCCCCCATCTCACCCAAGATCGTACGGCTATCTATTTTCGAGGTCACTTGAAACGATATTCGTGTCGGGAAGTTGGCTTTGATTGTGCCGGTAATCACATCCACAGAAGGGCGCTGGGTTGCCATAATCAAATGGATCCCCGAAGCCCGCGCCATTTGCGCAAGGCGTTGAATGCAGGCTTCGATTTCTTTGCCGGCAACCATCATCAAATCGGCCATCTCGTCAACGATCACAACGATATAGGGCAACTTTTCAGGCGTGATAGACTCGGTTTCAAAGACCGGCTCGCCAGTTTCTTCGGCAAAACCAGTTTGTACGGTACGCTCGAAATTTTCACCCTTCGCAAGCGCATCCGCAACCCGCGCATTATAACCGCCTACGTTGCGTACGCCCATTTTGGACATTTTGCGGTAACGTTCTTCCATTTCGCCCACCACCCATTTCAGGGCAACAACCGCCTTTTTGGGATCGGTGACAACGGGCGATAACAGATGTGGAATGCCGTCATAAACCGACAATTCCAGCATTTTAGGGTCGATCATGATCATCCGGCAGTCTTCCGGCGATAGCTTGTAAAGCAATGACAGGATCATTGTGTTAATGGCAACGGATTTACCCGCGCCAGTTGTGCCCGCGATCAACAAATGGGGCATTTTGGCAAGGTTGACGATGATCGATTTGCCGCCAATATCCTTGCCCAAGGCAAGCGGCAGTGCCTGTGTCCCATCGCCGTATTCTTTGCCTGACAGCATTTCGCGCAATAAAACCGTCTCACGGTTTTCGTTTGGCAACTCGATGCCGACAACGGAACGACCGGGTACGGTAGACACCCGCGCCGATAGGGCAGACATGGAACGCGCAATATCATCGGCCAAACCGATTACCCTGCTGGCTTTAAGGCCGGGCGCGGGTTCTAACTCATACATGGTGACAACGGGGCCGGGTCGTACCGATACAATCTCGCCTTTGATGCCGTAATCATCCAGAACGTTTTCCAATAGCCGCGCATTTTGTTCCAGAGCTTCGTCACTTAGATGGTGGCGCACGATGGTTGACGGGTTGGCAAGCAAGCTTAACGGCGGACTTTCGTAAGCGCTGGTTTTGGCCTCGTTAAATAGGCTTGGCTGCGCTTCGGCTTGTGCTTTTTTGCTTTTTTGTACGGGCTTGATAGCGGTGTATTGCACAACATTTTTGGGTTCTGCAGCTGGGATTGCAAAAATATTTTCAACGGGATCGTGTAAATCCAGCTCATTTTCATCAATCAGGCTTTCTTGCAAAACTGGTTGGGGATGGTTTGGCTGTGTAGCGGTGGATTGTTCTAAAACCGGCTCAACGCGTATAGCCGTGCGTTTGGTGGAAATTCTATTTTTTATCGCTTCCGAGATGCGCAATTTCACCCGGTCTTCATGGGAGTTTTCCAATCGTGGCTCAATATGCGCAGGTGGCTTGGCGGTTTCGGTTTCAGGGCGTTTGCCCAAACCAAAACTGGGCAAAGACGGCATCGATAGTTTCAAAGCAGGCTTTGGAAACGGTTCAGCATATTTCGTTGCCATTGCAGGTTTATATTCGGGGGCAACAGCAGCGGTTTGTACTGCTGGATGGCTTTCAGCCCGTTTAGGGCGGGATGCGGCCTGTTTCATGTAAGTTTGAATTTTACGTACGATACATATAATAGCATTCACAAGACTGGCGTATGACAGAATGATTGCAACAGCGGCATAACGGGCCAGGGTGTTTAATTCACGAAAACTGAAGCCCAGCACATATAAGCCAAGTGAAGCAAAAACCACACCAAGAACAAGGGTTATCAATGCTACCCCAATTCCCAAACTTAACGGGTTTATATTAACCAGTAGCCCAAACGCCATATCCCCGAACAAACCACCTAGACCAAAGCTATGTTCCCAGGTTTCGGCCGGAACATGGGCGGCTAAAAATATGGCTGTTATGGCAGCAAAAATGGGCGAAAAAATCACCCGGCTAACCGCGCGGTTTTCACCGATATGCAAGATAAATCGTGTACTCCAGCTCAGTAAGAAAACCGGAATAACCCATGCGGCTTTACCGATGGTCAGTATCAGCGTGCTGGCAATGGCGGCACCAAAACTGCCCAGCATGTTTTGCGCAGGTTCGGAAGTGACATTAAACCGGTTCGGATCGTCAGGGGAATAGCTCCACAACATCAAGGTGAATACCAAAGCAATCGCCAGCAGACAAATACCGATAAGTTCGGATCCGCGTTGCTGAATTGCAGCTTGCATATGTTCTTCTATTAACGGGCTGCGGGTTTTGGTTTGATACGCCATTTAAGTCACCTCATACAAACATGTGCGGATCGCTTTCAGCCCGCGCATGATTTCTTGTTCGGGGGCCACTAGGGCCACGCGGATGTAGCCCTTGGCGGGGTCATCCTTTGTTGTTGGGCGTGCCAGATATGCCCCTGGCAAGACGCGCACGCCGGTCGTTTGCCAAATTTTAAGGGCCGCGGCTTCGCCGTCTTCAACAGGAAGCCATAAGAAAAAACCGGCTTCGGGGCTGGTATAGCCTTTGAAATTGCCGAATATCCGATCCGCAATATCGTATTTTTTTGCATAGGCCGCGCGGTTGGCTATCACATGGTCTTCATCGCGCCAAGCGGCTACGGCGGCCATTTGCAAAGGCAACGGCAAAGGCGCACCGGAATAATCCCGCAGCTGTTTTAATTTAACCAAGGCTTTCGGCCCGCCTGCGGCAAAGCCCGAACGAAGCCCCGGCAAGTTCGAGCGTTTGGAAAGTGAATGAAATGACAAAATGCGTTCGGGGTCGGCGCCCAATTCACTGGCCACCTGCAAAACCCCCACAGGCGGGTCATTGCGGTAAATCTCGGCGTAGCATTCGTCGGCAAAGATATAAAAATCGTGTTTTTCTGCCAGCACGATCAGATCGGCCCAGTAGTCCCTTGTCGCAACCGCACCTTGTGGATTTGATGGTGAACAAATATAGGCAATTGCGGTGTCGTTCAACACCGTTTCATCAAGTGAAGCGTAATCGGGTAAAAAACCGTTTTGTTGGTGCGCAGATACGAATATTGGCGCTGCGTTGGCCATCATGGTTGCCACCGCATAAACTTGGTAAAACGGGTTCGGGATCAAAACATTCGGTTTACGACCATTTTTTTGTTCAGGGCAAAGTGCAAGGCACGAATTGAACAGGCCTTCGCGCGATCCGTTCAGGGCCATGATTTGGCTGCTTGCATCCATCGATACGCTGTAACGGCGTGTCAGCCAGTCTGAAATGGCCGTTAGCAATTCTGGGCAACCCTGATTAGGTGGGTAATTGTTGAAACCCGCCGCATGTTTAACGATCACATCGGTAATGAATGCCGGAAAAGCGTGTTTTGGTTCGCCAATGGTCATATGCACAACGTCACCGCCTGCGGGATGGTGGTCCAACAGGGCGCGTAAACGTGGAAATGCATACTCTGGCAGGTTCGAAAACCGCTCTGGAAACTGCATATACTGCCTCAATCTAAGGGTCTAAGTGCCCTATTTCCTTGTAGTTTACCTAAAAACTCCGGGAACGCCAAAAGGTTTTTGGGGTTTTTTGATTGTGATGATGTTATGTGGCTTTTTTG
>CAZMMG010000163.1:0-5429 GCA_964567355.1 uncultured Neptunicoccus sp. | reverse complement strand
AGGCCACAAACACTGACGAATAGGTCCCCACGACCACGCCCCAGATCATCGCGAAAACAAAGCCGCGGATCACATCGCCGCCCAGAATAAACAGCGCGATCAGCGCGATAATCGTGGTCAAAGCGGTCATCACTGTGCGTGACAAGGTTTCGTTGATAGAGTCGTTCAACACTTTCTCCAGCGGCTTTTTCTTGAATTTGCGCAGGTTTTCCCGCACCCGGTCAAACACCACTACGGTATCGTTCAAAGAATAGCCGACGATGGTCAAAAGTGCGGCGATAATTTCTAGATCGAACTTCATCTGCAACAGGCTGAAAATCCCGATGGTCAAAAGCACGTCATGGATCAGGGCCACCACGGCGCCCAGTGAAAATTGCCACTCAAACCGCAACCAGATGTAAAACAACACCGCGGCAATCGCCAAAACCACGGCTAAAACGGCGGTTTGTATCAACTCGCCCGAAACCTTCGGGCCGACACTGTCCACTTGCGGAAAGCTCATGGTCGGATCAACCTCGATCAGGGCGTCCTTGACAGCTTTTAGCATCTCGACCTGTGCCGATTGCGCCCCTTTTTGGGCCTCGATGCGGATCTGTGCCACCGTTGATGGCTCACCGGCCAGTTGCGCTGCTGGGTCGATCACTTCGGTGATGGAAATATCACCCAGCCCCAAAGGCTTCAATGCAGCGCGATATGCCTTCATATCAACGGGGTTTTGCGCCGAGGTTCTAATCGTCGTACCGCCGCGAAAATCGATCCCGAAGTTCAGGCCCATCATGAAAAAGATCACCACCGAGGCAATCACCGCCACAGCGGAAACGCCCAATGTGTATTTCGAGGTTTTAAAAAAATCAAACGATGTTTCGGAGGGAACCAGTTTCAGTCTCATTATATCTCTCCTATACTTCGATTGTCTTGGGGCGACGATACGCCATGTAACTTGCGATAAACAAACGCGTGACCCAAATCGCGGTGAACACCGATGTAACAATACCAATCCCCAGCGTAATGGCAAAACCGCGCACCGGGCCAGAACCCATCACATAAAGGATAATAGCGGTAATAAGCGTAGTGATATTGGCGTCGATAATTGCACTAAAGGCGCGTTCATAACCCAGCTCGATTGACCGAATCGGATTTTTACCAGCTTTCAATTCTTCGCGAATGCGCTCGTAAATCAACACATTAGCATCAACTGCCATCCCGATGGTCAGCACAATACCGGCAATCCCCGGCAAGGTCAGTGTCGCCCCGATCATCGACAGCAAGCCAAAGATCATACCGACGTTAACCATCAAAGCCATGTTGGCGAACATGCCAAATAGACCGTATGACAATATCATGAATATCAGCACCGCCGCAAAAGCCACGAGGCAGGCCAGCGTGCCCGCATCGATACTATCTTGACCCAACTGCGGCCCGATGGTGCGCTCTTCCAGATAGACCACTTTCGCAGGCAAGGCCCCTGCCCGCAACTGAATTGCCAGCTTGGTGGTTTGCTCGACATCAAAATTTCCGGTGATAATACCGGAACCGCCGGGGATATTCGACTGGATGGTCGGTGCCGACAGCACCTCACCGTCCAACACAATAGCAAAGGCCTGACCTATATTATTGGCAGTATATTCGTTGAAAATACGCGCACCCGCCGTGTTCAGGCGAAACGAGATCGCGGGGCGGTTGTTCTGATCAAACGACGGTTGCGCGTCGATCAAATGATCGCCGGTAATCGTCGGGGTTTTTTCAAGAACGTAATAAACCCCTTGGGATTTGGCATCGGGCAGCAAAATCTGCCGCGCCAGCAAACGCGCCTCTTTATTGGACGTGCGGCTGATAACCGGGTGAAACGTCAGCTTGGCAGTCTTGCCGATCAGCTTTTTCAACTCATCCGCCGAACCTATACCCGGCACCTGTATCAAAATACGCTGCGTTCCCTGACGCTGAATAGTCGGTTCGCGCGTGCCGGCCTCGTCTACACGGCGGCGGATGATTTCCAACGATTGTTCCATCGTGCGTTTATCACTTAACAAACGCTCGGCTTCGGAAAGCCGCACAACAATGTCGCCACCATCAAAGGTTACTTCAATATCCTTGGCCCCCAGATTGCTTAAGGATTGGATCGGGCTTGCCACAGCACTTACCGCAGCCAATGCCGCATCCATGCCTTCGGGTTTAGAAATACGTACTCGCAATTCGGTGTCGGCGCCGTCCTGTCTGCGAATGGTACCTACTGTATCACGTTTGGCCCGCAAGGCATCACGCACTTGCGGCCAATAGCCGTTGATACGCTCCGCATAAACGTCTTCAACCTGAACCTCGGCCAAAAGATGCGCACCACCACGCAAATCCAGCCCCAAATTCACCAATGAGGACGGCATCCAGCCCGGCCACTGACCTGCCTTTGCCGTCAACTCGGGCGTTACCGCCACGCCTTTTGCCATCAAAGCTTTGGCATCATTGGACTGTTCCACACGCGTATAAAACGCATTCGGAACCGCCATAAAAATTCCAATGGCACAAATGGCCCAGATCAGGGTTTTTTTTGTAATAGAAAACTGCAGCATGATGCGCCTTTAGGTCTTGGTTATTTAGCCGGTTCGGTTTTATCCAAAACTGCTTGAATTGTGTTTTGCACGACTTTAACTTTAACGCCCGAGGCAATTTCCACTTCAACCTCGTTTTCGCCGCCAACCTTGCTGACTTTACCCAGTAAACCACCTGCGGTGACAATCCGGTCGCCCTTGCGCAAAGCCGCAACCATGGCACGGTGCTGTTTCATTTTCTTTTGTTGCGGACGGATCATCAGGAAGTACATGATCGCAAAAATCAGGATCAGCGGAACGAAGCTTTGAATGCTGGAAAGACCACCTGCGGTCTGAGCATATGCCGGAGTTACAAACATGTTGGTTTGTCCTTTTATCATCGGCAGAATTCACCTGCCCATTTCAGTTTGGGCGGACACTATCTTTATCATTAATAGAAGACAAGCCGCGTTTGGCCCGCTTTGCGTGATTGGTTTTAATAATGCGGGTTTAATCTTGCGCAAACATGGCTATAACCCGCTTAAACGGACACTCTAACCCGATCAGGTGATTTCATGCACGACATCCGCGCCATACGCGAAAACCCCGAAGCCTTTGACGCAGCCCTTGCCATGCGCGAGGTTGCCCCTTTGTCGGCGGAAATTCTGGCCCTTGACGAAGACCGCCGCGCCAAAATCACCCGCGCCGAAACCGCGCTGGCCGAACGCAACGCCGCATCCAAAGACATCGGACGCGCCAAAGCCATGGGCGATGACGCGGAATTTGAACGCCTACGCGCCCTTGTCGCCGATAAAAAGACCGAGATCGCAAACCTAGAGGCCGAAGCCAAAGCCGAAAATGACCGGCTGCAAACCCTGTTGATGACGGTGCCGAACAGTCCGTTTCCCGACACGCCTTTGGGCAAGGATGAAAACGACAATGTCGAAATTCACCGCTGGGGCACGCCGCCATCATTAGATTTCAAACCCAAAGAACACTTCGAGCTGGCCGCCGCACAAGATGGCATGGACTTTGAACTGGCCGCCAAAATCAGCGGTTCGCGCTTTGTGGTGCTGTCGGGTGCAGTTGCCCGCGTGCACCGCGCTTTGGCACAATTCATGCTTGACACCCACACCAGTGACAACGATCTGACCGAGGTTAATCCGCCAGTGTTAGTCCGCGATGAAGCCATGCTCGGCACCGGGCAGTTGCCTAAATTCGCCGAGGACAGCTATCAAACCAGCAACGGCTGGTGGCTGATCCCGACAGCCGAAGTGCCCCTGACCAACATCGTTGCAGGCACGTTGCAAAACGAGGCCGATCTGCCCCGCCGCTTTGTAGCGCATTCTTTGTGTTTCCGCTCCGAGGCCGGCTCAGCAGGGCGCGACACCTCCGGCATGTTGCGCCAGCACCAGTTCGAAAAGGTCGAAATGGTCAGCGTCACCAAACCGCAAGACAGCCGCGACGAGCTGGACCGCATGACCAAATGCGCCGAAGGCATTCTGGAACGCCTGAACCTGCCCTACCGCACGGTGCTGCTATGCACCGGCGATATGGGCTTTGGCGCAAGACGCACCCATGACATCGAGGTTTGGTTGCCGGGTCAGGACACTTACCGCGAAATTTCCAGCTGTTCGGTTTGCGGCGACTTCCAAGCCCGCCGCATGAACGCACGTTTCCGCCCCGACGGCGAAAAGAAACCGGAATTTGTCCACACCCTGAACGGATCAGGCCTGGCCGTGGGCCGCTGCCTGATCGCAGTGCTGGAAAACGGCCAGCAGGAAGACGGGTCAGTTAATCTGCCCGAAGTCCTGCATGGCTATCTCGGTGGTAAGACGCAAATAGGCAAGGATGGTAAGCTGGTTTAATACCAGCTTATTCTTCCCCTAAAACCGTTTTTCCAACGGCCTCATCTGTTGCCTGAAATTCCATCGCAGCAATCAGATTTTCCACCGTGATTGCCCCCATATGCTTTGTGCCAGTTGCCCGCAATGTACCCTTGTCCAACATAGACGAGACTTCAGCCAACAGATTATGCTGTCCAATCATATCATCGGTTTGAAACATTGATTTGGTGAACATAAATTCCCAGTGCAGTGACAGGCATTTGCTTTTCATTAACGCCACATCCAAGGTTGCGGGATCATCGGTTAGACATATTTTACCGGCAACGGCTGCCGCTTCTACAAGTTGTGCAAAATGCTTATCCGTATGGGTCAAGGCCGCAGTATAGTTTACCGGCCCGACACCCAAAGCAGCGATTTGCGCCGCCAGCGGTTCACGGTGATTAATCACGTGATGCGCCCCCAAATCTTTACACCACGCAATCGTTTCCTTGCGTGAAGCCGTAGCAATTATCGTCAGATCAGTCAGGGCTTTGGCCAGTTGGATCAGGATGGATCCAACACCGCCCGCACCGCCAACAACCAGCAAAACACCCTTGGCACTACCGTCGCGCTTGATCGCTAGACGTTCAAACAGGATTTCCCACGCCGTGATACTGGTCAGAGGCATCGCAGCGGACTGCCCGAAACTTAGGCTTTTAGGCTTGGGCCCGACAATGCGTTCATCGACAAGTTGCATATCGGCAAAAGACCCGTCCCGTGTGATATCACCGGCATAAAACACCGCGTCACCGGCTTTAAACAGAGCCACATCCGCGCCCACCGCTTCAACAACACCGGCTGCGTCATAGCCCAAAATCTTCGGTTGACCCACTTCAGGGCTGACCAGTTCACGTACCTTCACATCAGCGGGGTTGATCGCAACGGATGCAATTTTCACAAGCAGGTCACGCGGGCCGACTTGCAGTTCATCCATTTCAATCTCTTGTTAATCTTCCGCATTCCGGTCATTTAGTGCGGTGGTATATCCATAACTGCGCATAAGTTTTCCCCTATTACTATT
>CAZMMG010000162.1:0-5454 GCA_964567355.1 uncultured Neptunicoccus sp. | reverse complement strand
GGGCATAACGTAGAGATACATCTGCTAACTGGCCGATTTGGAAATCGCTTTGCCTGCGGTGGAAATGTCTTTGCCCATCCCATCGACGGTTGCGCATGCACTAAGGGCGCCTAGGGCAAGGATCAAGGTTATATGAATGGCGGTTCTGGTCATGGGTCTTCTTCCTTTTGATAACGGGGAAATCCTAAATAATCTCGGCGTAAAGCGCAAGGCTTTTGCAGTTTTCTTTGTAAGCTATTACGGGCATTTACCGCTTTAGCCCCGCATCGCCCGCGGCAGGAACGTGACGATCTGCGGGAACAGGATAATCAGGCCAACCCCTAGCAAAAGCAGCAAAAAGAACGGAAACGCGGCTTTGGCGATGCGCAGAATGTCAATGCCGGTCTGGCCTTGTATGACAAACAGATTAAAGCCCACAGGCGGGGTAATTTGGCTCATCTCGACCACGATGACCAGATAAATGCCAAACCATAAGGGATCTATGCCCACCGATATGATCATCGGCATGATGATCGATGTGGTTAGCACAACCACCGAAATGCCATCCAGAAAGCAGCCCAGTACGATAAAGAATACGGTCAGGGCCGCCAGCAGCGCATAGGGTGACAGCCCCATGCCGCCGATCCATGCGGCCAAATTTTGCGGCAGATGAATACGCGCCATGGCAAAGGTCAAAAACGCCGCCCCCGCCAGAATGAACGCGATCATGCAAGAGGTGCGCGTGGCCGACATCACCGCTTGCCAGAACAGTTTTGTACTGAATGAACCCGAGACCCAAGCCAGAACCGTGGCCAGCACCACGCCCAGGGCGGCGGCATCGGTGGGCGACGCCAGCCCGCCGTAGATCGAGCCGATGACCCCGCCGATCAGCAGCGTGACAGGGATCAAATTGCGCGAGGCTTTCAGCTTATCAATAAGGCTTGCGTGGCTTTGCACGTTGGGGATCAGCTCGGGCGACATCAATGCGCGGATCATCACATAGCCCGCAAACAGGCAAACCAGCATCAACCCCGGCAGGACACCGGCAATAAACAGCCGTGCAATTGATTGATCTGTGGCAACACCGTAGACGATCAGAATGATCGAAGGCGGTATCAGCAACCCCAAAGTGGCAGAACCTGCCAGCGTGCCGATGATAAGATGTTCGGGATAGCCGCGTTTGGTCAGCTCGGGCACCGACATGCGCCCGATCGTGGCGGCTGTGGCGGCAGACGAGCCTGAAACGGCGGCAAAAATGGCACAGCCCAGCACATTGACATGCAACAGGCGGCCGGGGATGCGGCCCAACCAAGGGGCAAGGCCGGAAAACATATCTTGGCTCAGGCGCGAGCGCAGCAGTATTTCACCCATCAGAATGAACAGCGGCAGCGCGGTCAAGGCCCATGAATAGCTGTGGCCCCAATAGGTTGTTGCCAGCGACAATCCAACCGAAGCGGAAGCCCCCGAGAAGGCCACGACAGCAATTACCCCCACAAGCGTTAGCGCAACAGCAACCCAGACCCCCATGGCCAAAAGCCCGATTAACAGAACGATTATGGTCAGGGCAATAAATGGATCGGACATATTAAACCTCGTCCGCAGCGGTTAAAACCGGTGCGCGTTTTTGCACCAGCTCGGCCAATGTGTCGACCAGCGAGATCAGCAAAATCGCCAGCCCGGTGCTGACAACGGTTTGCGGTATGGCCAGCGGGATCGGGATGATACCGTAGGATTTATCGCCGAATTGATAACTTTGCAGGGTCAGATCGATCATATACCAAAGCGCAAAGCTGACGATGGCGGCACTGAGCAGCAATACACAAAACTCTAGAACTACCTGCACCGTGCGAGGCAGGCGCCCAGACACCAGATTGACCCGGATATGTCCGCCATAACGCAGGGTGTGTGCTAGGGCCAAAAACGATGTACTGGCCAGCATATAGCCTGAAAACTCGGCATAGGACGGAATTGTTGTTGGCAAAACAGGCCCGAATAGTCGACTGGCGCCGTTCAGCAATATCTGGGCACTGATCAACAGGCAAATTGCCAGAATAAGACATCCGGCAAGCGCACCTGATAGCCAATATAGCCGGTCTAGAAATTTTCGCATGTCTGGGCCTGTATCGGGGGGAAGGGGATTGGCCTCCGAACCCGAAAGGGACGGAGGCCAATAAAACCTATTTGTTATAGGTGGTCAGGATCGATTTTGCGGCATCAGATGCTTTGGCGTTCCAGCCCTCCAGCATTTTCGTGCCAATCGCTTGCAGGCCGGTTTTCAGCTCGGCGCTTGTAGCGTCGATGGCCATGCCGTGATCTGCCATAACCGCGGTTTTGGTCGTGGCTTCGGCGGCGGACATTTCCCAACCGCGTGCTTCTGCTTTGGCAGCGGCATCCAAAACGGCTGTTTGCATGTCGGCTGACAGGCCGTCAAAAGCGGCCTTGTTTACCACAACGATGTTTTTTGGCACCCAAGCGTTAATCGGGTTGTAATGACCAACAAAATCCCATGCCGAAGAACTGGCACCGGTCGAGGGTGAGGTGATCATCGCTTCGACTTGGCCGGTTGAAAAAGCCTGCGGAATGTTGGGCGATTCTATTTGTACGGGCGAAGCCCCTGCCAATGTGGCGAACTCTTCCAATGCGGCGTTATAAGCGCGAAAACGCAGGCCGTTCAGCTGGTCAACCGATTTGATTTCACCTTTGGTATAAAGCCCCTGTGCAGGCCATGGCACGGCGAAAAGCGGCATCAGGCCTTGTTCGGCCAACAGGTCGGTAATCACAGGTTTTTGCGCGGCCCAGAGTTTGGCTGCATCGTCATAAGATGTGGCAACAAACGGTTGGCTGTCGATGCCAAAGGCGGCGTCTTCATTGGACAGGCGTGAAAGGAAAAATTCGCCAATTGGAACTTGGCCCGAACGTATGGCATTTTTAATTTCCGCATGGGGGAATAAGGAACCGGCTGAATGAACTTTGATGTCCATCTTGCCGTTCGTTGCCGCGCGCAGATCATCGGCAAACTGGCTGATGTTCTGGGTGTGGAATATAGCATCGCTATAAGGCGTTGGCATGTTCCACTCTTCTGCGGCCACAGGTGTGGCAATGGCCATGGCTGCGGCAAATATTAAGGCGTATTTCATTTTTGTAGTCTCCCGTTATTGGCTTTCGTTAAGGTGAAGCCTGTTTCCCTGTAGGCCCTTTTGGCACTACGGGTCTGTGTTGCAGAATCACTGTTTAGCATGAATTTTAATCGGTTGGGAAATGTGTTGGTTTTTTTGTAAACACATGCAAGCTTACGGATCATTCTAGAAGGTTTTCCAGTGTGCCCTTAAAGATCAATAACAGTGATGCCCGCAAGCTTTGGTTGGCATCCAATGGCTTGGCCGCGCAGCCAACCGGCCCGCTTGATGTCTTGGCTACCGTTAAACGGCTTGGCTTTGTGCAGCTTGATACCATTCAGGTGGTTGTGCGCGCACATCACCATATCATCTGGTCGCGCAACCAGAATTACCGTGAAGAAATGCTGCATCAGGTGATGACCGAAAGGCGTGATTTGTTCGAGCATTACACCCATGACGCATCCCTGATCCCGATGGATTATTATCCTTTGTGGCAACGCCAGTTTCGCCGCAAGAAAGCCTATTATGAGCATTCCAAGTATTATACGACAATGCCAGACGCCAAAGGCCGGGCAGCGATCAAGGCACGCATCGCGGATGAGGGGCCTTTGTCTACTCATGCGTTTGATACCAAGGCCGCGACCAAAGGCATGTGGGCGCGTCCTCCGCACAAGCTCGCGCTGGATTATATGTGGTACACGGGCGCATTGGCGACATCGCATCGCAGAAATTTCACCAAGTTTTACGACTTGTCCGAACGGGTCATCCCCCAGCATATCCGGGCGCAATCCCATAGTGATCAAGAGCAGATTAATTGGCTGTGCGAAACGGCATTGGATCGTATGGGATTTGCAACACTGACGGAAATAAAAAAGTTCTGGGAAGCCACTGACAGGCCCGAGGTTGCAGCGTGGGCTACTAGGGCCAAGCCGGTTCCTGTTATGATCCAGTCAGCTGACGGGGTGTGGGCGCAGGCTTTTGCCCCTGCGAACATAGAAACGCGTATGGCGGATTTGAAACCCCCGACATCGCGGTTGCGTATTCTTAACCCGTTTGACCCGGCTCTGCGTGACCGCAACCGTCTGGCGCGTCTGTTCGGGTTTGACTACCGGGTGGAAATGTTTGTTCCCGCTGCCAAACGCAAATGGGGCTATTATGTTTATCCGCTGCTTGAGGGGGCGCGTCTTGTGGGCCGCATCGAAGTCAAGGCGGATCGTGCAAAAGGGATTTTGAAGGTCGATAATCTTTGGGCGGAACAGGGCGTGTCTTGGACGAAATCCCGCCGCGCCAAGCTGGAGGCGGAGCTGACAAGATTGGCCCGTCTCGCCGGGGTATCAAACGTCAGTCACATCTAAGAGAGCAAGGTTGATATAGGCTGTTAGACTGGGGGGCGTCAGGCTAGTCTTGCGGTGTTTGGAGCATATCCATGGAATTTAGAACCAATTGGCGACGGCTGAAGCTGGGAATGCAGACGGTGCTCGGCCTGAAAAAGCGCGGCTTTTTTATTCCGTACCGCTATGCGAACAGCGTTCCTGAAGTTCAACCTGCTTACCGCCATCTGGACGATGTTTTTGCCGCCAAACGCGCAGAGTTTGCAGCTTTTTGCCGATCATTGGATGTCTATGCGGATATTTTTGCCGGTTTTGGCCCGCCGCCCGCGCCAAAATGGCAACAGGGCTGGTTTTCGCGGCTTGACGGGGCGGCGGCTTATGGGACCGTGCGGCAGCATAGGCCGCATAGCATCGTCGAGGTCGGTTCTGGTCATTCGACGCGTTTTATGGCGCAGGCGGTCAGGGACGGTGGGTTTGATTGCAACCAGATTGCTATAGACCCCGCGCCGCGCACGTCAATTCAGCCGCTGGCGGTAACCTGGCGCAAAGAGCTGTTGGATGACAGCCACATAAGTCTTTTTGCCAGCCTTCAGCCTGGTGATATTGCGTTCTTCGATTCCAGCCATATCCTGATGCCGGGGACGGATGTGGATTTCATCCTGAACCGTATTCTGCCCCTATTACAACCCGGCGTTCTGATCCATTTTCACGATATTTTCCTGCCCGCCCCCTATCCCGCAAGCTGGTTGTGGCGCGGCTATAATGAACAAAATGCGCTGGGCGGGGTGATTGCGGGCGGTAGCTATGATGTGGTTTTTGCCAGTGCATATGTCGTAAGCCGCATGGCGGATGTTATACAGGCCACAAAGCTATCCCGAATACCGCTTTTTATCGGGGCTTATGAGACCAGTCTTTGGTTGAAAAAAACAGGTTGAAATCAGACTATGACAGCCGTTGATTGCAGCCATGGCACCACTTCTACCGTGGTAATTCTAATAATGCTTCTTATGCGAAATGAAATCCTGTAT
>CAZMMG010000161.1:0-5560 GCA_964567355.1 uncultured Neptunicoccus sp. | reverse complement strand
CAATAATATTTCTCCGGCATGGCGGACAATTTTTTCACCATTTATGAATTTCAGCCTATTCAAAAGAATGCATAGGCCAGAAACGCCTGGGTTTTCTTGGTTCGGATTTGCCGCAACACCGCTTGCTATTCTTTATTTTGCTGGAAAAGTTATAGATCAAGCATCTGGAAAATGGGATAGTGCGCCAATGTGGTTTGATGCTTTAGCACTGTGTAGTGTATTTATTTTGATACCTGTCGCCATGCAGGTTAACAAGATGAATGCGGGGCGTGAAGAGTTCATTGCCAAAAACTCTAATTTCGGTTGGGCGGCAGTGGGAATGATTATTCTATTTTTGCCAATATTCATCCTAACTATAATTGGGTTGTTCTTGCTTTAATCCCCCACCTAAGGGCTTTTCGTTTTACCAGCTTTGCTCTAAAACCATAGCATCCAAACCAAACCACGGCCCTACCCATGATCAAAACTCCCATCTACGTTATCAGCGACATCCACGGCGATCTGATTAAGCTGCTTGCTGTTGAGGCCCGTATTCGGGCGGATGCCGCCAAGCACAACATCACCGACCACACGGTTATCTATATTGGCGATCTGGTGGATCGGCGCGAGAATAGCAAGGGGGTGATTGAGCATCTTATGGCGGGGATTGCGGCGGGCAAGCCGTGGATTGTGCTGAAGGGCAATCACGACCGTATGATGCAATGGTTTTTGGAAGACCCCGAGCGCACGGACGATCATCTAAAGCCCGGTTATAGCTGGCTTTACCACCGTATCGGCGGGCGCGAAACGCTGGCGTCTTACGGTGTGACTTATCCTGATGATATGGGCTTACACGAAATACAGAAAATGGCCCTTGCCGCCATTCCGCCCGAACATATCGACTTTATCCGCAATCTGCCCACTTATGTGGAAACCGACAAATATATCTTTGTCCACGCGGGCATTCGCCCCGATGTGCCGATGGGCCAGCAAACCGAGGATGATCTGGTCTGGATCAGGGGCCCGTTCTTTGATTACACGGAAAGCTTCGGCAAACTGGTGATCCACGGCCATACGGTGATCGACCATGTCACCGACTACGGCAACCGCATCAACATCGACACTGGCGCCGCATGGGGAGGGCCTATTTCGGTGGTCTTTGTCGATGACGCGGGCGTAGTCGAGGTGAACGCGGACGGCGACCGGGTGGCAATAGCCAAGGCCGAAGCCGAAGCCGAAAGCTAAAGCTCGCTGTAGTTTGGCAACCGATCCTTCAAAAAGGAATAGGTCTGCCTTGCCGTCGCAATTTCGGCAGGATCAACCACAAGGCTGATAAACTGTTCAGCATGTGCCGCAAACGAAACCGGCACCCGCGCTTCATCCATCCACGGATAGCAGAATTTTGAGTTGCCATAGTGTTCCCCTGCCCTGTTCAAACTTAGGAAAAACACCTGATTTTCCACCGCGCGGGTGGTGCTGAAATCATGCCATGTGGCAAAGGATGCATCGCGGTAATATGCGCCGCTATGCAAGATAACATCGACCCCGTGATCCAGAACAAGGGCGCGGGTCAGCTCGGGGATGCGTATATCATAACAGATGATCGGGGCAAATTTCAGGCCTTGAATACTGAAGGTGAATAGATGATCGCCGCGCTTGAAATAGTCCTTTTCCATCGACGCGCCGTATTGTGCCAGATGCAGCTTGTCGTAATGCCCGACAAGCGCACCCGCAGGGTTTACCACTGCTAACGATATGTATGTGCCCAAGTCATCACGGCGCGCAAAGCTATAGGCCACATGGCAGTTATGATCTTGTGCCACTTGCTGCCAGCACTGAAATGAGGCCCCCTCAAGGGGTTCAGCAAGTTCATCAAGATTGTCAAAGGCTGCGCGGGAATAATCCATGCTGGAAAGTTCCGGTAAAACCACCAGATCAGCGGGGGTTTTGCGCAGGGCCGCACATGCTTTTCCAGCCGTTTCCACAAGATGCGCATCCCGCTCTTTCGCGCATGTCATAGCTGGTATTTCGATTTGACAGGCAAGTAGCCGGACAGGTGAACGTGTCATACTGATGATCCCCATGAGGTTTGGTATCGTCCGGATAGCGTACCCATAAACACGACGGGTTCAAGTCCGGCTTGGGAACAAAGACAACAGCAAGAATTCCTTGCGCATAGTCTGCGCACACAATACCTCTGTAAAGGAATTCACCCTATCCGCTTTTGTTCAGCTTGTGAAAAATATGGGTAAACACCGCCACGCCCAGAACCGGAATAAACAGGTTCAGAATGGGAATTGACAAAGGCACCGCCATCAAAAAACCGGCCAGCCAAATAACAGGCCGGTGTTTGGCCCGCAGCGCATTGGCGCCTTTGCGCCCCAGACGGCGCATTGCCACCAGTTGAAAATATTCACGCCCCAAAAGCACCCCGTTGACGATCCAGAAAATCACCGGGGCCAATATTGTCGATAGAAGATAAATAATTAAAGCCAGCAGATTGACCACAATCAGCACCCCGAAGAACTTTACACTGTCAACCAGAGTATCGGCAAACCCGACCTTGTTTGCCGGCGGCAGGTCGGGATAGTGTTTGGCCTCGACCGCATGGGCAACAGTTTCCAGAAACAATCCGGTAAAAAGCGATGCCACAGGCACCATCAAGAACATCGAAAAGCCGATCATCGCAATCAGCACAAAGCCCGACAACAGCGACGACAACCAGCCTATTTCCCCATACCACGGCAGGCTGACACTATCGGGCAACAACAACTGCACCGCCCATGTCGCCCCCGCCAAAAGTGCCAGTGTGATGCCCACACCGATCAGTAAAACCCGGCGAAAGCGCGGATCCCCGATCTGGCCCAAGGCCTTTATAAATGCGTCCATGATCATGCAGCTTATGTAGGGTTTGCGCGATCAAATCACAAGCTAAAGCCGTATATGGGTTTTCAATTTGAAGATGGGGAGGGGGGTTAATGGTGCACCGAAAGGGATTCGAACCCCTGGCCCCCTGATTCGTAGTCAGGTACTCTATCCAGCTGAGCTATCGGTGCACGAGGTGGGATTTATCCTGCCGCTTGCGGTTTGGCAAGGGGCAAAATTGAAAGGTTACTAACTATTCCGACGCGCCTGCTTCAGCTTTCAGATCAAGTGCGGCGGCAATCAGGGCGCGGGTGTAGTCGGTGGCGGGCGCATTGAAAATCTGTTCACCAGTGCCGCTTTCCACCACATCGCCTTGGCGCATGACAATCACTTTGTGGCTAAGGGCGCGCACCACTTTCAAGTCATGGCTGATAAACATATAGGCCAGCCCGTATTTCTGTTGCAAGTCGCGCAGCAGGTCAACAATTTGCACCTGAACCGTCATATCCAGTGCCGAGGTCGGCTCGTCCAGAATAACCAGTTTGGGTTTCAGGATCATGGCGCGCGCTATCGCGATGCGCTGGCGTTGACCGCCTGAAAACTCATGCGGGTAGCGGTCGATCATAGCCGCTTCCAGCCCGACCTCCAACAGCATGTCGCAAACCAGCTCGCGCTGGTTTTGGCCCGGTTGCAGCCCGTGAATGCTTAGCCCTTCGGCGACGATCTGTTCCACCGTCATGCGTGGACTAAGCGAGCCATATGGGTCTTGGAACACCATTTGCATATCGCGGCGCAGGGGTTGCAGTGCCTTGAATTTCAGCCCGTCGATGTTTTTGCCCATAAACACGACAGGCCCTTTAGAAGAAATCAGTCGCATAACCGCCAAAGCCAGCGTGGTTTTGCCCGAGCCGCTTTCGCCGACAATACCCAAAGTCTCGCCCGCATGAATAGACAGGCTTGCGTCATTCACCGCTTTGATATGGCCGACGGTTTTGCGCATAAAACCGCGTTTAATCGGAAACCAGACACGCAGGTTTTCGGTACTGACAATCTCGGGCGCATCTTTTTTCGTTGGCAGCGGTTGGCCCGATGGTTCGGCGGACAACAGCATTTTTGTGTAGGGATGTGTGGGCGCATCAAATATTTCCGCCGTCGGCCCAGCTTCGACGATTTCCCCCATTTGCATCACAAAAACCCGATCTGCGATTTTGCGCACCACGGCGAGATCATGGGTGATGAACAGCAGCCCCATGCCTTCGGCCTTTTGGATCTCGGCCAGCAGATCAAGAATTTGCGCTTGAATAGTGACATCGAGCGCGGTGGTAGGCTCATCGGCAATTAGCAGATCAGGCCCGTTCGCCAGTGCCATTGCAATCATCACCCGTTGGCGTTGACCGCCCGACAAGGTGTGCGGATAATCGCCCAAGCGGCTTTCGGGATCACGAATGCCGACCTTGGTCAGCAGCTCTAATATGCGCGGGCGCGCGTCTCTGCTGCGAATACCCTGATGCAAGGCCAGACTTTCACCCAATTGTCGCTCAATGGTGTGCAACGGGTTAAGCGAGGTCATTGGTTCTTGGAAAATGAAACTGATGTCATTGCCGCGCACCCCGCGCAATGTCTTTTCATCCGCTCCGATCATTTCAGTGCCGCGATATTTGACCGAGCCTGTTACCTTCGCGGTTTTAGGCAGCAAATCAACACACGAGAGTGCCGTGATCGATTTGCCCGAGCCGCTTTCGCCGACAAGGGCCACGGTCTCGCCCGCATTCACGCTAAAGCTGACGCCCGCAACCGCGTTCTGATCCTTGCCAAAACCGATGGTCAGATCGGAAAATTCCAACATAGGTGTCGTCATCGGAATGTCTTTCGCGGATCAAACGCATCGCGGATGCCTTCAAAGATGAAAACCAGAAGCGACAGCATGGTGGAAATGGTCATGAAAGCGGCAAAGGCCAGCCACGGCGCTTGCAAGTTGTCCTTGGCTTGCAAGGCCAATTCACCCAAGGAAGGATAGGACGGCGGTAGGCCAAAACCCAGAAAATCCAGCGAGGTCAGGGTGCTGATTGCACCCGTCACCATGAAGGGCAAAAATGTCAAAGTGGCAACCATCGCATTGGGCAGCAAATGCCGCCACATGATTTTCCAGTCGGGAACCCCCATAGCGCGCGCCGCACGGACATATTCGAAATTGCGCGCGCGCAGAAATTCGGCCCGCACCAAAGCCACCAGACCGATCCAGCTAAACAGGATCACGATAAAGGTCAGGATGGCGAAATTCATCGGGAAAATGGCTGCCAGAATAATGATCACATAAAGCAGCGGCATGCTTGACCATATCTCGACCACGCGCTGGAACAACAGATCAACCCAGCCGCCAAAATAGCCCTGTGCCGCCCCTGCGGCTATCCCTAGGCTGGACGAAATACCGACCACAATCAGGGCAAACATTATCGATATGCGAAAGCCGTAGATGACACGCGCCAACACATCGCGGCTTTGATCATCAGTACCCAGAAAATGCCGCGCGTCAGGTGGCGACGGGGCGGTTTCGACATCGTAATTAACCGTGTTGAAACTATAGGGTACCGGCGGCCAGATGATCCAGCCGGGTTTGATCGGTTCGCCTTGATATGTACAGTTCTCCTATCCACCTCTTACTCACCCGACGCTCGTGCCTGTTCACGTCCGGCTGCTCCCCGGTGCCGTCCGAGCA
>CAZMMG010000160.1:0-5614 GCA_964567355.1 uncultured Neptunicoccus sp. | reverse complement strand
AAGCGACAGAAGTAGAAAGAAAACACACGTCACAGTGTAAATAAAGTCATGAATCGACACCCAATGCGGAAATAACGTCGCGTTTGCCATATGAAAAAATAAATCAAAATTTCACCACTGATTTTTGGCGACTTTTATTGATTCCCACCGGGAACCCAAAGCACATCTTTTTTGCCGTTGTCATTGGCGGCACGCGCGGCGACAAAAAACCAGTCGGATAAGCGATTCAGATATTTCACCGCCGCTTGATTTATATCTTCAATGCCTGAAAGCGTAACCGCCAGCCGTTCGGCGCGCCGTGTGGCGGTACGGCAAAGATGCAAATGTGCCGCCAATGCAGAGCCACCCGGCAAGATAAAGCTGCGCAAGGGGGCGATATTTGCGTTCATTATATCTATTTCCGTCTCAAGCCGGTCAACTTGGGCCGATACGATCCGTAAGGGGGCTGTACCTGCACCGCTATCCTTTGCCATTTCGGGTCGACATAAGTCGGCGCCCAGATCGAACAGATCGTTTTGAATACGAGCAAGGGCACCGTCCATATCGCCCTGCGCATGCAATCGCGCCAGCCCAACTGTTGCATTGACCTCGTCGACTGTCCCGTAAGCTTCGACACGCGCATTGTTTTTGGCAACACGCTCACCGTTGCCCAAAGCGGTTTCGCCCTTATCACCGGTACGGGTGTAGATTTTGTTGAGCACGACCATATTAGTGGCCCGTACCGCGTAGCACCGCATAGATCAGGATCAAAACCACCGCCACGGCCTGAGCAATGATCCGCATCCGCATCAGTTTATTGGCATATTTGCGGTCAAACTCGCCACCTTTGGCAAAACTGCCAAGTCCGATCATCAGAATGATCAAGACGACTAGAACGGCGATCACGGAAATAATATAAAGCGGGGCGGATGACATGGTGTAACCTTTCGCGGGGGCTGATTATGTTTATGTGCGACTATAGAAGAAATCCAGAGCGCGTGTCGACAAGATGCGTTTCAAAAAGCCTGCGACATATGTGGGTGTGGTGACATAATAGCGTGGCTTTGGCCGTTTGGCTTCAAGCGCGTGGATCAGTTTCTTGGTGACGGCAGAGGACGGTAGTTCACCGGGGTCGGGTTTTGGGTTTTTGGCGTAAAGACGCGGAATCAAGGTGTTTTCATAAACTTTGCGCCCCAATGAGTTTTCCCAGTCGATCCATTTTTCGAACTGTATTTGCGCATTTTTGCGGATATCGGTGGTTATCGGCCCCGGTTCCACCAGAATGATCTCCACCGGTTGATCTCGTAATTCCAGCCGCAAAGTATCGGTCAGGCCTTCCATTGCGAATTTGGTGGCATTATAAGCCCCGCGTCCCTTCAGGGCTGTCAGCCCTAATACGGATGAACAATTGATGATCCGCCCATGGCCCTGTTTCATCATCACGGGCAGGACTTGGTTAATCAAATCAAAATAGCCGAAGAAATTGGCTTCAAAGATTGCCCGCAAGCCATCACGGGGCAAATCCTGAGTGAAAGCGGGAATGGCATAGGCCCCGTTGTTGTAAAGTGCGTCCAGCGTGCCGTTAGTACGCTTCAGCACTTCTGCCACGGCGGCTTTGATGCCGTTCTCATCCTCATAATCCAGCGTGAAGCTTTCCAGACCTTCGCCGCGTAGGCGTTCGCAATCTTCAGCTTTGCGACAGGTTGCAAACACCCGCCAACCGCGTTTTTGCAACGTGTGGGCAGCATCATAGCCGATACCCGATGAGCAGCCTGTGATCAGGATGGATTTTTGTGTCATATATGTGCCTGTTATTGTGTGTTGTCCGAATATGCCGTTCTATCCACCTTATGCGGGCTTGTTCAAATGTACTACCCGAAATTCTATATGGGCTGATGATGACACTTGCATTTTCCTGAGCATTATTGTGCACTGTGTTATGGCGTGTTTAAGGTCGGAAAAATAGTGGCTGAGGTGAAAACAAAGAAACTGGGGTTTTTGATTTTTCACGGCTTTCCGATGTCGTGTCTGACCTCGATGATCGAACCCTTGCGTGCCGCCAATGAAATTACTGGTAAATCCGCGTTTAGCTGGCAGCTGATCGGCGAGACCAATGCTCGGGTAACATCCAGTGCCAAAGTGGGTTTTGATCCGGACATCGCTTTGGCTGATGTTCAGGGGCTGGACTATATGTTTTTGATGGGTGGGCCGCAATCGACGTTTAGCAATCCAAAAGCCTGCAACGGTATTTTGCGCCGGTTGGTGCAGCACGGGTTGCGCATTGGCGGGATCAGCGGCGGGGTGTTTCCGCTGGCCAGAACCGGGTTGATGCAAGGTTATATCTGCAGTGTGCACTGGTGTTACCGCGCTGCCTTTGAGACGGAGTTTCCGAAAATAGACATTATTGACGATGTGATTTTTGTTGATCGCACCCGCTTGACCGTGTCGGGGGCAACGGCAGGGTTTGACGCTATGTTGAACTTGATCGAGCAAGATTTGGGAGTGGAAGTCATGATCGAAGTAGCCTGCTGGTTCCAACATCCGCTGGTGCGCGGTGCAGGGGTGCAACAGCGCATTCCGACGGGGCAAACTGGTAACACTGACGATATGTTGCCAAAGCAGGTTCAAAAAGCGGTGCTATTGTTTTCAAAAAATTTTGAAGAACCAATTAGCATGATGCAGGTGGCCGAGATTGTCGGCTTGTCGCCGCGCCAGCTGGAACGAAAATTCAAGCAGGCCACGGGCCAAAGTCCGATCGGATTTTACCGCAGCAAGCGGATGCATGCAGCGCGCCAGATGGTGCTTTATTCTGGCAATAGCCTTTCAAAAATCGCCATTGCGGTCGGTTATTCCAGCACCGCCCCGTTGGTGAAATATTACCGGCAAGAGTTCGGTGTGGCCCCGCTGGAAGAACGTGAAAAGATCAACATGTTTCGGGTGGCTGAAAACGCGCCTGTGCCGTCCATATAACATAATAACGGGTTGCCGAAACGGCCCTGAATGGGTCGCCGATCAGGACACCATATTTCCGATAAAAATGTAACCGGCACCGTATATGGTTTTGATAATCTTGGGGTTTTGCGGGTCATCCTGTAGTTTTGTGCGCAAGCGAGATACCCGTACATCCATGGCGCGTTCAAAACTGTCACTGGAAGTGCCGCCGAGTTTTTCCAGCATATGATCGCGTGAAATCAGGCGGTTGGGGGCGTTCAAAAACAGATGTAAAACCTGGGCTTCGGCATAGGATAGGTTTTGAGTTTCGCCATTGGGTGAGGTTAGAACAAGCTGGTCGAAATCCGCAACCCATCCGGAAAATTTTATAATCTTGTTGGCTGTCTGGCTTGTGTCAATTTGGCTTCGACGCAGTAAGGCGCGCACGCGTGCGATGACCTCTGCGGCCTCGAACGGTTTGGTGATATAATCGTCGGCTCCCAGTTCCAGTCCGATCACTTTGTCTTGTACCTGTGCGCGGCCTGAAATGATGATGATCGCAGCCCCGCTTTCAAGCGCCAGTTTGTTGACAAGCGATAGCCCGTCTTTGTCTGGCAGACTAAGATCCACGATGCAAACCTGCGGTGACATCGTGCGTATGGCATGCTCGAATTCGGTGGCGCGGCCAAAGCAACGGGTTTCAAACCCTGCATCCGATAGGGCCACCGACAGCATTTCGCGAATTTCAGGGGAATCGTCCAGAATTGTAACCAATTTAGCGGTTGTCGTCATGTCGGCATATCCCCTTGAAAAAGAGCGGCAAGCAAGGCTTGGTCAAAAGGTTTGTGCAAAACCGGGAACCGCTTTGCTGCCCGTATTCGCAATGCATCCGATTTGGGCAGTGCGGTGATAATGAATACCGGGATTGTTGCCCCGCTTTCGCGCAAGCTTTTGGCCAAATCATAGCCTGTCATAGCGCCCTCTAGCATCAGGTCGGTTATGATATGCGTCAAATCCGAAACACCGCTTAAATTCAAGGCCTCTTCGGCACTGTTGGCCTCAAGCACTGAATGGCCCATTTTGCGCAAGGTGTCGCGGATGGTTTTTCGGATATCGATATTATCTTCGACCAGTAGAACCAGCCCCGGTTTGATCGGGCTGGCGGTTACGTAAGGAATGCGTAAAGTGACCACGGCACCGCCTGCTTCGTGGTTTTTCACGTCCACAAGCCCATCGTTTATTTTGGCAAAGTCGAAAACTGTGGTTAATCCCAAGCCCCGCCCGGCGGTGTCTTTTTTGGTGGTGAAAAAGGGTGTGAACACGTTATGCAAGGCTTCTTCGCTAAAACCGGGGCCGGTATCTTGCACAATAAAATTTAGCCAGTTTTTTACCCGTTTTGTGGTTACAGAAATTTTACCGACCCCGTGCATTGCCTCGTTCGCATTCAGGATCAGGTTCAGCAGGGCGTCTTGGGCAAATCCCTGATCCAGCATCAGATGCGCGGTACCAATTTCATCGGTGATCTTAACCGTGATATTTTCAGAAACGGCGGCACTTGCCAAACGTTTGATGCTGCTGATCAGGTCGGTGAAGCAAACCGGTTTAAGGGTCAGGCTGCGGGATGCGTTGATTTGTGACAGGCCATCAAGCAAGTCTCCACCGCGTAGGGCGGCCGCTTTTGTGGTGGCAACATTTTCAAGAACTTCGCAAGGTAGGCCTTGCATCTCTTCCAGCCTGTTTTGCTGGCCCAGAATGATTGTCAGCAGGTTGGAAAAATCATGCGCCAGACCGCTGGTGAGTTGCGCCGCCAATGCACGTCTGCGCGCGTGCGATAAGGCCCGCCTTGCCGTGGCCTCTTCAGTCAGATCCATTGACAAAAGGTAAACGCCAATGATTTGGCCGTCCTTGTCTTTATCTGGGGTGAAGGCGACACGCACCTGCCGACCCAAATCTTTGAGGGTGAATTCCAAGGAACCGGGGCGGCCTTTCAGGGCCTTATCAAAATGTGGCTTGATATGGGCATAGACCTTTTTACCCAATGCCTGCTCAAAATGCATGCCAAGAATATTTTTTGGCCGGCCCGGAATAATTGTGTCCAGCTTGCGGTTGCTATAAGTGTAAAACCCGTCGATGCCGACCCGTGCTATATGGGCCGGTACCATGGCATTGGTCAGGTTCATGCGCGATTCAGAGGCGGTTAATTCGCGTTTGGCTTCTTCCAAGGCGGTGATTGAGGCGGTTAATTCGCGGTTTATCTGTGACAGTTCCTCGGAGCGTGTAATAAGCTGTTCCGACAGGTTTAAAGATCGGTCACGTAACATGGCCTCTTGTTTTTTGATGTCGGTAATGTCGGTGTAAACCGTCACCCACCCGCCTTGGCGCAAGGGGCTGCCCTCGATTGAAATGGTGGTGCCGTTAGCGCGTTCGCGTTCTATGTAATGCGGTTGGAACGCTTTGGCTTGTTCAACTTTTTCAGTGACATACGCCTCAATATCTTCAACCGGGCCATAATCGCCTTTTGATGCAAGATAGCGGATGCAAGCCGCGAAAGGCTTGCCAAATTCGACCAATTCCGGCGGCAGATCGAACATGTCCTGAAATCGTTGGTTGGCCACAGCCAGTTTCAGGTCTGCGTCATAAATGGAAATTGCCTGCTTGATCAGGTTCAAGCCAAAGGTTCTTCTAAGATCATGGAACCTAGCGT
>CAZMMG010000159.1:0-5620 GCA_964567355.1 uncultured Neptunicoccus sp. | reverse complement strand
GTTGTATCTTGATCAAGTGGTTCAATTATCTGGCCGCGTATTTGAACAATTTTTTCCAGTATTCTGGATTGATCCTCGAGCGAGGCAATCAGTTCTTCAAGTGACTGCTCCGCAATTAAATTTCGTAATAATTCCTTATTACATTGTTCTACTCGGTTTGACACATCGGACAAACCCGCCATTCGGTCGACAAGTATTTGTCCATTAAGGGGCAGCTTGAAAACCGATTTACCCGATTGTAAAGAAATCAGACAATGAAGCTCAACTGTTTTATCGACAAAATCCTGTCTGGCTTCTTCATAGTCCAGTTTGATAGAAGCGGTTTGGACCGCACCCAGCAGCTCACCTTTTTGCACAATCTGGCCTTGGCTGACAAAAACATGTTCCAACACACCGTCAACATGTGCTTTCACGGCCACAACTGGTGTCAAATTTCGCACAAGCACCCAGCTTCGTTTTGAAACCAAAACCGGTGCCACATAAAAGCTTGAAGTTAGAACATACGCAGCAACACTAAAAATCACGATAGCCACGCTCAAAAATAAAACCGTCTGAAACTGTAGTAGCCGTGTAATTTTTTTTGCTCAAGTCTAATAAAATTAGCCAAGCCTTGTCGGGTTAATGGCAAAGACCCAATATTGCTACACTGCGACGCAAATTTACCCATTTATCCACCTACCGCCTCAGCCTGGCTTCCGTTTTCCCGATCATTTTCGAAACTGGCTGTAATTTGACGGTAACCTTCTTTTAGTTTTTGTTGGAAATGATCTGCATTGGATACAATCCGACTCACTTCCATATCACCTAAAGTTTGGATGCCTGCGGCGTCTTCCCGGGCTTCCAGAAGCTCCCCCCTATCATGTAGAGCAATTGTAACCTCGTTCGCCCCGACCTTCAGGTCAAAAATACTATTGTCCTCCCGCTCACCAAAACTATCACGCGGGGCAAGGAACAAAAGATCATTGGCGGCCAATTTAACCCGTTCACGGAAATGTGCTGGAAACGACAAGCCCAATTGTGCATCCAACCACAGGCCTAATCTAAACGCATCCCTTTTTGTCGGTTTAAACGATACGCGCACCCACCTTTCATGGTGACGAGCCAAAACCTCGGCAACCGGGCCACGGTCAGTAACGATCCCGCGATCCAGTTTAATCATTTCATCCGCCGCCGTCATTAAATAATCATCGTCGGTTGCCAGCAATACGGTTTTTCCGTCTGTCTTGGCTTTAAGGATCAGTGCCAATAGGGCCGCTTTGGACGCTTTATCCAAAAATAATTCAGGGGAATCTAAAATCAAAATTTTGGCATCCATATATAACGCTCTTGCAATAGACACGATTTGACCTTGGGTGCTGAAATTATTTTCCAACGTGTCATTCAACAGATCCTCATTGCGAAACACATCTTCATATGGATCCAATTGCAGCAACAATTCCAATGCAGCCAGATCATCCGATTGGGGGTCAAAACCTGTAACGTTTTCAACAAAACTACCTGGCAGGTTAATTGGGCTTGACGGAACATACCCGATGACACACCTCTTTCCATCAAGACGGCTTAAATCCCTATCTCCAAATGTGACACGCCCGGTTTCAAACTGACCGGTAGCAATGGTTTTAAGAATTCTGGATTTCCCACAACCGGAAGGGCCGATAAACGCCAAGCACAAGCCGGGGAAAACATCGCCGGAAATAGATGCGAACCCATCGCCCTTAAGCCCATCAAGTGACAATATACCGGACACATCCATCACATCGGTGGATTTTCCTATTGCCACTTCTCTGTTAGAAATTATTTTTTCAAGCTGCCAAACATCATACCGTGGTGTGCGTAAGGATTGCACTTGATAACATCTGATAAAAACCTCCAAATTCAACTGATTAATAAAAATAGTAGCAATTGCTGTTCCCAATGAAATATGTGCTTCAATATTCAACCACGCCGTTAAAACCAGAACAATCACCAATGTGAAACGCCTTAAAAGACTTGTGGTTAGCCATTGATTAAGCGTTTGAAAATCGAGGCGTTGTATTGACGGGAATTTTCCTTGTGCGGCCAATTCGTAAAAAGCTGGACCAAGACCACAGGCATCAACCTTCGCCGCATCAAAATCCGGTAATTTTGCTTCCCGTGATTGTTCTTTTTGCAAGGGTTTTCGAAATTTCCACGCCACAAACAATACAACGGCTGCAATGACCGATGGCACGGCAAGCAAAGGATGGATAAATCCAATTAAAAATGCCCAGAATAAAGCAAAGCATGAATCTTGAAAAAAAATCACCCCGCGCACATTCACCACATAACGCTGCAATGCCTTCATGCGCATCAATTCAATAAAACACACCGAAAGAACGGTCGTCGCCCCCAGATAAAACAGGTTCCAAAGTGCACTACTGCTTCCTGATGGAATAATCCTATCAATAATGATAAGCGCAATTGCCGGTAAACCGACCAATAAAAAACTTGTCAAAAAACCTAAAATACCCGACATTATTCTCATCCAAGCGGGCAAATCTTGACCCCATTTGAATGCACTAGAAATACCTAGCACAGGCTTCGATTTCCTGACTGTTTCTGGAACTGCTAATTCTTGCAGCATTATATTTCTCCTAGTTTTTCTTTTCTTTGCTTATGACCTTGTTGATATAATCTGACAGCGAAATAAATTCACCTGTTGGCGCTGTGGCAGAGGGGGATTGTTTTTCCGTTTTGCTTGGGCCATTTAATTCCTCAAGCAAACGTTCTACGATATTTTTATTCACGGCAATCTCACCCCCGGAAGGGGGTAGTTCTGTCATTAAATTAGATATCTGTCCCTGTGGCTCTTGTGACTGCTGGCGTAAGGTATCAATAACAAGCAGCCTTAGTTTTTCTTCGGCGCTCAGCCGACCGGAACTATCCACTGGTGGTAAAGATGCATCTCTCAAACTTTGATCTACACCTTTGTATATCGTAGGCAGTAAAGTGTTTTGCTCGGTAATATTTTGTTTCGCGGGCTGCAAGTTATAAGACAGCCGGGTGGACAGGTTATCAATTTTTACCTCAAGATTTCGCAAAATCTGGTTCACTCTAAACAGTTCTTCTTCAATTTTTGATGTGTTTAAGTCTATAGAATTATTATGAGCCAATTGCCCATTTGATTGAACAGACACACCTTGCGGCGACAAGGTCGCAAATCTGTTTATATCGGCAGGCAAACTGCGGCCTTGTGCCTGCTCTGCAAACCCAATTGAGGCTATGTCATTTCTAAGTGTCACATTCGGAAAAGATGGCACCCCGCCAACCTGCGTATTCAAGCCGGAAGAGGGCCGATTGTTAAATTGGAAATTGGGCCTGACACCCGCTTGCCTGTTTTGCAAATTCCATCTTGCCGGCAAAGATTGGTTTGTGATGCTTGTTGTGTTCCATCCGGGCGGAAGGGTTAACCCAGTATTTTTTTGTCTAGTTTGCTGGCTTGGCACAGGCCATCCCCTTGGAAAAACGAACGATGCCTGATTTTGTGCCACCCAGCGCAAATAGGTAACGGTAGCCGCAAACCCCGAAAGAGAAAGCGTTTGTAGAGTTTCCAGCTCTCTGCGAATAATCAAATCACCTCCCGATGACAAAAGTGCTTCCAGCCGCTGATCCATTGGCCCCAATACGGTATTTGGCAGCGGCAATTCATTTTTGTGATCTGTAATAAAAAAAGTGTCCTGTGGCGTAATTCCGGTAATTTGAATTTGCGGCTTACCCTGTGCGGTTAATCCAATTTCCATCACGTCTTTTTTTGCGACACAAATAGTCGTCCCATTTTGACAGGTCACTTCAAAAATATTTTCATCCAGTCGCGGACTGCTGCTAAAACGTGCATAGCCATCCGGATCAAAGCGAAAATACACACCTTCGACAAAGCCTTCTTGAAACGTCGGCCAACCAAAAGAACTCCGAATTGTTTGATCCCCCTCTCGGGCACCAATGGCAAAAGGAATTGACGTGTCCAGTATCGCGGTCGTATTTTCAGAACCACCGGCGGCAACG
This sequence comes from uncultured Neptunicoccus sp., assembly GCA_964567355.1. Lineage (GTDB taxonomy): Bacteria > Pseudomonadota > Alphaproteobacteria > Rhodobacterales > Rhodobacteraceae > Amylibacter. The sequence continues at coordinate 1,600 of CAZMMG010000159.1, read as the reverse complement.
TCCTGAGCAACCGCCGTATTTTCCACCAGCAATAAATACATTAAGAATGCGATGACGCGGGGACATATGAATATCTTCATTGGGTTTCCTTTATTTGCGCGGGATGTCGATAGGCAGGCAACCAATCTGCTTTTTGCGGTGGATCCGGCAGGTTATGCCTGATCCGCAGGTCACGATCACGAAACTGCGTGAACCATACTTCTGAAGTTGCGTTTGATGCCGTTAGAATACGGCCTTGAACTTTATGTAAAAGTGACGCCAGCAAAATACCGTTATTATTCGCAGTCTGTATCTCAATTGGGCCGTTGCCTCTTTCATAAAGGCCTTCATAAAAACCTCTTTCCGGATCAAATAATTCAATCACGGCATCATAAAGAATGTCGGTATAGCGCGTATCCCACAAAGCCCATAAACCAAATGCGGCTTTGGTCGCGACCGCCGCATAACCGGGAACATAATCCCCCCTAGGTGTCACGGTATTCCATGGGTAGCCATCCGAAAAAATCGTATCATATGTGAAATATGGCGGGCCCTTTACATTATGTTCGGACCGCGCAGTCATATAACCTGTCACTTCATAACGATTTTTTTGTACCTGATAAATACGATCGGCAAATTCCGCACGCCAACCATCGGTGTGAACCTGATCCGATGAAACATCATCTTGCGGCAAATCCCAGCCCAGCTCCAAACCGTCCAATAAGTACCCTTCCGTTACAACGTAGTTTTGAGCATGAAAAATGCGGGGGTCTCTGCCATCATAAGGAACCCGCACATCGAATATATTCGTGGTCAAATAGGGTTCTGCTCGGTGGGCAAAATAGGGTTTAAAGCCCCATAGGGCAAAGCCCTTTGCCGCATATTCCTCATATCCTAAACGCCCTTCGTGCCCGTAAACCGTTTCTTTGGTTTCTTTATCAATCGAGGTTCCATACAAAGCACCATGGGCATCAATCACATGTGAAAAATCCCAGCGCAAAAGTAAATTGTCTATTGTATTTGCAAGGTACGGATATCGATTGCGGCAAATACGCAGCCAGATCAGAAACCGCCCAATATCAAGGGCCGAATATCCAATTTCACCCGGTTTATTTGTGTAATCCACCTGCGCCCCGGTCTTCGTGTGATACACTTTATTGGGCAGCTCATTGCGAAATAGTTTAATATTTTTAAAAGTCGTCAGAAGTTTAATGATCCGTTTGTCGAATTCCGGCTTTTCGATTAGACAAAGCTCATAAGCGGAAACCAATCCACTGATATATGAAGCGGTATCCCACATTGTTGTTGACGGATACCCCCCCACGGAATTTGCCAATCCGGTGGTTTCTTGAGTGAATTTTTCAAAATAACCCCAAGCGATGTTAGCGGCTTGCAATTCGCGGTCATTCAAAAAGCCCCGGCGCTCTTTAAAAGGCCGGATATATGAATTATCCTGGCGATACCCAGGGGCAAAATGCGCATCCAACTTCTGTAATTTTTCAAAATACTCAGCAGGCATTTCACACAATCCAGGCGGTTATTTCAATTTTGGCCGACCGCTTACCGACCCCAGAGTTTGCGGTGGTAGCGGGCCGCTCAGCCGGGGTGGGCACTGGTTGGG
>CAZMMG010000158.1:0-5637 GCA_964567355.1 uncultured Neptunicoccus sp. | reverse complement strand
ATCCTAAATAGTTCAAGAGCGAAGGGTTATTTCCTCCCATTTATACCCTTCAGCGATTGGGCCAATTTCCTACCTCCCTTGGAACCGGCCCATAGATATAAACGGCGTCGCACCCTCCTCCCGCGACGCCGTTTTTTCTTTTTAAACATATCGTTACACAGCCTTTAGCATGCAAATAATGCATGGCGGCAATGCAATCCTGTCGGTTTTAATCGGTCTTTTAATCTATAGATATGGCTTGAACGAAACACTTATATGGAGCAGGCAAATGACAGTCCATACAAACACAATACACGCCCCCGTAGCAGACCAGTTGACCTCTGCGATTGCGACGATGATCACGGATTTCAAAAACTACCGCCTATACCGCAAAACGGTTTCGGAATTGCAAAATCTAACAAATGAAGAATTGGTGGATCTGGGCCTGAACCGTTCCTCTATTAAGACTTCAGCAAGAGAAGCCGTGTACGGTTACTAACGCAGAATACCGGTCCGCTCTCCCTTTTCCGGATCGTGTTGCATAAACGGCGTCGCCCCCTCCCTGCGACGCCGTTTTTTTATGGCTATAAAAATTCACCTATTTGGCTTAGGGTTTGAATGGTGAAATCAGGTTCGAGGGACGCCAAGTAGTGCCTGTCCTGAAAAACCGCATTTTCATCGGGGATAAACAGGCAGCTTTGGCAGTTTGCGGCGCGTGCCGCCAATATATCCGCCGCAGAATCGCCGATCACAAGGGTTCTTTCAGGGATCGCTTCAAGCCGGTTGAGAGTTTCGTTGAACGGTATCGGCGACGGTTTGTGCCCAAACCCGTCATCACCGGCAACGACGGATTGAAAATACGGTGCAAGGGCGTGCAAATTCAGTCCTTTTTCCACCAAGGCCCGCGAACTGGATGTGACAAGGGCGGCTTGAATATCGCGGTTGATCACATGCAATACCGCGTCATGCGCATCCGCATACAGCAAAAGGTTTTCCAGCCCGGTTTCCACATGGCTGCGCACTGAAACGGCTGATTGCTCCATATCGATATGCGGGTATTTCAATTGCGTTTTATGATGTTCATAAAAGAAATCCCGCACAATATTGCGATCAGTCAGAACCGTGCCATATTGTTCCAACTCGATCTTCCACCCATCCAGCCACAGATGCAATGTTTTTGCCATTGTACCGTCCCAGTCGAATATAATGGTGTCAAACGCTTGCGCCATAATTAAAACGGCACCTCGTCCTGCATTTCAACAAAACTGGCGAGGATTTTTTTGGCGCCGCCGCCGTCGAACACAATCGACAGCTTGTCACCCTCGACCCCGATCACCGTGCCGGCCCCGTATTTGGGGTGCGCAACCTTATCGCCGATGGCAAAATCCGGTACGGTTTCGGCCTCGATGATCAGCGGCCGGGCTTTGGGCTGTGCATTGCGCGCCTGCATGCGTTTCCAACCGGGCGATGTGTAAGCGTCGGCTCGCGCGGCTTTGTCGGCCATATCGGACGACATCACGCTGGTGCTGTGCAACCCCGGCGGGGTTAAAACCTCGACATGCTCGGGCGGCAGCTCGTCAATAAAGCGCGACGGCAGGGATGATTGCCATTGGCCGTAAACCCGGCGATTGGTGGCAAAGCTGACGGTACAAAACGCTTCCGCCCGTGTGATGCCGACATAGGCCAGACGGCGTTCTTCCTCGACGCCTTTTAGCCCTGCTTCGTCCATTGAACGTTGCGACGGGAACAACCCGTCTTCCCAGCCGGGTAGGAACACGGCGGGAAATTCCAGACCTTTGGCTGCGTGCAGGGTCATAATGGTGACTTTGGCAGTGTTTTCCTCTTGCTCGTTTTCCATGATCAGGCTGACATGTTCCAAAAACCCTTGCAGGTTTTCGAACTCTTCCAGCGCCTTGACCAGTTCCTTGAGGTTTTCCAGCCGCCCCGGTGCTTCAATGGTTTTATCGTTTTTCCAATGGTCGGTGTAACTGCTTTCTTCCAATATGGTTTCGGCGATCTCGATATGGCTTTGGGCACCAGCCTGAATGGCGGTTGACCAACGATCGAAGCCTTCAACAAGGTTCCGCAACGCCCCGCGCGCCTTAGTGGTCAGGCCGCCTGCCGCCACCAGTATCCGCGCCCCTTCCAGCAAAGACACATCGTGTTCACGTGCCGTCAGGTTAATCAACTGCACCGCCTTGTCACCAAGGCCGCGCTTGGGCGTGTTAACAATGCGTTCAAACGCCAAGCCGTCCGCATTCGACACCGCAACGCGAAAATAGGCCATGGCATCGCGGATTTCCAAACGCTCGTAAAAACGCGGCCCACCAATGACACGGTAGGGCAATCCAATGGTCAAAAATCGGTCTTCAAAGGCCCGCATCTGGTGGCTGGTGCGCACAAGGATGGCCATATCGTCCAGTGACAAGGGATCGTGACCACGGGTGCCGCGCTGGAAGTTTTCAAGCTCTTCACCAATCCAGCGCGCCTCTTCCTCACCGTCCCAATGGCCAATCAGGCGCACTTGCTCGCCATCTTTTTTATCGGTCCACAGGGTCTTGCCCAGGCGGTCTTTATTGCCGTTGATGATGCCAGAGGCCGCGCCCAGAATATGATGGGTCGAGCGGTAGTTTTGCTCCAGACGCACCACATGCGCCCCGGGGAAATCTTTCTCGAAGCGCAGGATATTGCCGACTTCCGCCCCGCGCCAGCCGTAGATCGACTGGTCATCATCGCCGACACAACAGATGTTTTTATGGTTTGAGGCCAACAGGCGCAACCACAGGTACTGCGCCACATTGGTGTCTTGATATTCGTCCACCAGAATATAGCGAAACCAGCGTTGGTATTGTTGCAGGATGTCGGGGTGGGTTTGAAATATCGTCACGACGTGCAACAACAAATCGCCAAAATCGGTGGCGTTCAGGGTTATCAGACGCGCTTGGTAAAGCTTGTATAGATCAACGCCCTTATTGTTAAAGGCCGAGGCTTCCGTCGCAGGCACTTTGTCAGGCGTCCAGGCACGGTTTTTCCAGTTGTCGATGATGCCTGCCAACAATTTTGCGGGCCAGCGTTTTTCGTCAATCCCTTCGGCGCGGATCAACTGTTTCAACAGGCGTTTCTGATCGTCGGTATCGAGAATGGTAAAGTTCGATTTCAACCCTACGAGTTCGCCGTGGCGGCGCAGGATTTTCACACATAATGAGTGAAATGTGCCCATCCAGCGCATGCCTGCAACCTGTTCACCTAGCATACCCCCGACGCGGGTTTTCATTTCGCGCGCGGCTTTGTTGGTAAAGGTTACCGCCAGAATTTCATTAGGTCTGGCGCGGCCCGTATTCAGCAGATGCACGATGCGCGTGGTCAGGGCCTTGGTCTTGCCAGTGCCGGCACCTGCCAGCATCAGAACCGGGCCGTCCAGCGTTTCACAGGCCTGACGCTGTTCGGGGTTCAACCCGTCCAGATAGGACGTCGGACGCGCACCCATCGCCATTTGCGACAAGCTGCGGCTTTCAGCCTGCTCGAAAGCGTCGATTTCATCCCATTCACTCATCCGCGCACGTTAAACCGAAATCATAGAAAGTAAAAGTGTTGTTCACAAAATGTTCCTGCAAAAATAAAATGAGCCAAACATCTGTTTTTGCCCTTGCAGCGGCTTTGGTTCGGTGTATAAACCGCTCTCATGGACGCGGGCGTAGCTCAGGGGTAGAGCATAACCTTGCCAAGGTTAGGGTCGAGAGTTCGAATCTCTTCGCCCGCTCCAATCAAAAAAGCCGCTCGATCACGAGCGGCTTTTTTGATTCTATTTAAGGGACGGCGGCGACAAAGCCCCGTTAAAACAACACTTCATAAATGCCACAATGCCCATTGATCAAACCCGGCTATGTTTTCACCTGTGAAACTTCACTGGCATTTCCCGGGTTGGTATTCCTGCGTCCCCCTTCACCGTCGGTTTCAAGATCAAGCTATGGGGACTACAGGTAAAGGGCATATACACCGCGCCTTTATAAGTCCCGCCTTTACTGGCAAAGGGTATTGTCATTCCCATGGCTGTGATTTTCATTGCTACGGGCGGACTCACACTTTCATGATTCAAACACAATTGCCCTTCTTGTGTTATACATGAGGTTCCTTGGCTTGTACTTTTGATACCCCCAGACATAGTGATTTTCCGACCCTGCACTTTACCCGAGCCGTGATAGGCTATGTCCGTACTCCCGTTAAAACGTCCCCCTGTTTGAATATTAAGTACCAAATTGGCTTTGTCGACAATGACCTTCCCGCCTTCAAATACCGCCTTGTTTTTACCCGCCTTTTGCACGTTCATCAGGTTTTGAACAAAATAATCAAGTTGCGGGGCTTCATCGCCGACCCAATGGCCGATAACGCAGGCCGGAACAGGCCGTGCACATTGGCAAGCACTACAATCAGGTTCAGAATCAGTCACTGTTGCATGTAAGGTGAATTCAAGAATGTTGCTGCTGACCTTGGGCGATGTAAGTGAAACGGTCAGGGTTTTGGCCATACAACCTGCATCAACCACCATTGCCGGTTCGGCATCTTCCCCGTCTATCCATGGATATTCCCCCACTTTGGAGGAAAACAGATAGCCATGCGATTTTTCCAGCCCCCTGAGTTCATAGATTTTACCTTTGGCAAATTTCAGCTTGTAGGCATGGATAACCAGCGGTGTGCCCCGAACCGCCATATCCTTGTCTTGGTCGATCTCGAATGTGTCACTTATGATCACATCGGGTTGGCGCATCGGACTGCCGTCCGGGTCGATGATTTTTTTGTCGACATAATCCTGCGCGAACACCTCGAACACATGATCCATATCCGAGGTGTCGGCAATGGCACGTTCTTGCGGCGAACGTGATCGCACCGCGACGCGTTTCAACAAATCAAAAACCGCCGCATTACCCTTTTGATTGGCCATATCCTGAAAAAACAGCGACGTAGCATAGACAGAATATCGATCTCCACACGCGCTGTCCGTACCCGGGTCGCACTGATCTATCAGCGATTTTTCCTGTTCGTAATATACTGACCATTCCTGTTCACCGTTCACAGACGGATAAACAATGCCCGAGGCCCAATCAGCCGAGCCTTCCGACCACCATGCGGTTATTCCAGTTCGCCCAGGATACATATCCAACTGTGCATATTGCACACAATGGAAAAGCTCATGCGCCAAGGATTGTTTGAATTTCTCAGGTGGTAGTTCACCATTTTTAACCGCGCTCCAGTAAACATTCACGACACAAGGGGATGTATTGTTATAAACTTTAGCAATAGCAGTAGTATATGTTATGCTTGGAGTGCGCGAAGCCCAAATATATATTGGTGGTTGCGCTACCTCCGATAAAAAACCGTTATCCCGGTAAGTTGTCAAAGCGAGCTCAACAGTGGCTTTCATCTCTTCCAAATCGGCTTGGGTTACGTTTTTATCACCGTCATCAGGAACTGGATAGTAGATTTTCAAATCTTCGGTGCTTTGTGTCCACAAAATACAATTTTCGTTATCACGTATAGACCTGTCACGCCGATTGCCCTGAAGTTCGGAGATTGTATCACAATTCAGCGTTTGCGCCCTAAGCGGCAATGCCGCCACCAAAATGCACAAAACCAGCCCTGTCATAAAAATCGGTCGTATAT
>CAZMMG010000157.1:0-5699 GCA_964567355.1 uncultured Neptunicoccus sp. | reverse complement strand
ATACAAGAGCATCTCAGTCCACAATAAACCCCACATACATAATCAACGTTAATGGACGTAATGCGACGAGTATGGATTTAGAATTGGCTGAATCCCATGTTGCGTACATGACTACTATAAATAAGGAAGGCTCAAATCAGATTGGTTTGGCACAGGGATCGGGCTATTTGAAACGGCTGCAAATTTGGGGCTCGTATTGTACTTATTGAGGCGCCACAATTTTCTAAGCTGATGATTAAATACAATATAGGTTGCCGTGATGAAAAAGTTTTACATATAAAAAGTTGGATAGTGTTTTTTTAAAGATGACGGAGTTTAATTAAAAGATATCGGCGAAACGCGCATAACCCGTCATTTTGAAAAAAATGACTATGTTTTTCTGAGGTCCAGATTGGGGCGTTCGCCCTAACCGTTAAACCCGGTCGCCCCGTCGGGTGTAATCCTAATACCCGTCAAACTCTGATCCGCGTGTTTCATCCGGTGGCTCAGCAATTTTCGTGTCAGGCGCAACAGGGTTGACGCATGTGCGGGGTCGTTCGCCAAATCCTGCAACTCGTTAGGATCGTTTTCCAGATCAAACAATAACGGCGGTAAATCGCCGTTGAAATGCACCAGCTTGAAACGGGTTTCGCGCAGAATTGCCAGATTTGCCTCATGGGTAGAAACCCCGGTGGCCGCTTGCCATTCGGTCACCTCGTCAGGCTCGCCGAAATCCAGCTCCATATGCACACAGTCACGCCAGTTTTTTGGTGTTTTGCCTTCCAGATAGGGCCGCAATGACACCCCGTCCATACCCGCAGGAACCTGTTGCCCGATTATGTCCAGCACAGTCGGGGTCAGGTCAACGGATTCGGTAAAGGCCTGAACCGAAGTGCCAAATTGATCGGGGTTTTTAGGGTCACGAATGATCAAGGGGGTGCGGTAAGCCACATCATACGGGGTCTGTTTACCCCACAGATGATGATCGCCCAGCATTTCTCCGTGGTCAGCCGCGAACACAAGCAAAGTGTCGTCATATTGGCCAGTTTCTTTTAGAAAGTTGATAATCCGTCCGAAATGGGTATCAACCTCGCTCGCCAAGCCCAGATAAAGGGCGCGAAGCTGCTGCACATCGGCGGGGTTTTCGTTATCCAGTGTGGCCCCTATGCCCCGGACAATATTATTTAGCGCCACCGCCTGAATGGCCCCTGTCATAAAGGGGTGAACCGCCCGTTGCATAGCCTCATTCGCCAGACGAACAGGTTTGGGCAGGCTGTTCGGATTATACATTTTATTATAGGGTTCGGGGGCGACCAAGGGTGGGTGCGGGCGAATATATGTCGCCATAGCGAACCAGTCCTGATCGCTGCGTACGGAAAGATCATGCAGTAACTCATGGGTCAAAAATGCGGTATCACTATCCTCGGCTTTATAAAAAGGCGGGTCTTCGGGGCGGGGGGCGCGGCTGGGGTCAGGCGATATTGCATCGTAAAAATGCGCATAATCGGGCAGATCATAGCCCTTCGACTGAAGATAAGCCCGCCACGGATAACTTTCTTTCAGGCGCATTTCCAGCATTTCTCTGAACCCCGGCAAAAGACTTTCCTCGGTGGTCAGGTCAGGGTCGTTCGGGTGGCGGCTGCGCGGATCAAGACTGGTGTCGGTATAGCCGAACAGCATCGGGTCATACCCCGCCTTGCGCGCTTCAAGGGCGATATTGGGGATGCCGTCGGCAAGCGGTGTGCCGTTGCGGATCGATCGGTGGTTCATTGCATAGCGTCCGGTCAAAATGCTGGCCCGCGCCGGCCCGCAAGGGTTGGTCACAGAAAAATGCCGGGTGAATGTAACGGCCTGTTTGCGAAATGCCTGAATGTTGGACAGTTTAACATCTGCGGCCAACGCCCCTTCGATACAATCAGCCCGAAACTGGTCTACGATGACAATAAGAACTTTGCGAGGGTTGGACATTGGCAATGATCCTTGGCAATACTGTTCACGGCCTTGCTTTCAAGACCCTACGTTGCACCAAATGCATATTGTAAAAAACGTCAATCCCTATGTTCACAAGCAAAGGGTTTCGTGAATTTGCGCATCTGTTTTGTAACATTGGGGGGTTTATCAAGCGCTTTATCATTGGACTGTGCATAAACCATATTTGTATTTGGAAGTTTTACCTAATTATGCTTATTTTAAGCTAGTAAATTTTTACTTTTATAGGAAATTCAAATGGCCCAGACTGGTTTTGCTAAGCGTGATTTAACAAAAGAACCAGCATTCGGACCATGGTTGTCCCAAGCCTCTATTCTGGTGATCGACGATGAGCCGGGTATGCGTAACTTTTTGGTCAAGATATTAAAGCCGCGCTGTCGCAATGTGGCCGAGGCGTCGAATACCAAAGAGGCAGCTAAAATGCTGGATGCAGGGCATTTCGATGTTGTCATTCTGGACAATATCATGCCGGGCCAAAACGGTGTTGACTGGTTGCGTGAACAACGCAAAGTAGGGTTTTTTGCCGATGCCATACTGATTACCGCCTTTGCCGATCTGGAAACCGCCATTCGCGCCCTTCAGGCGGGCGCAGTTGATTTTGTGCTCAAACCGTTTCGCTCGAACCAAATCCTGAACGCGGTGGCGCGCTGTATCGACCGGATGCGACTGCGCCGTGAAAACTTTTTACTGCGCCACGAACTGGAATCGGACACTAAGGAAAATAAGCGCCGCAACCGTTTGTTGGGACATTCCAAACCGATTAAAACCATCCGTGAAACCCTGCGCCGGGTTGCGCCATTGCCCAGTGCTGTTCTTATCACCGGCGAAAGCGGTACCGGTAAAGAGGTCGCGGCCCGTACCTTGCATTCTTTATCTGACCGTTCCGATAAAGCGTTTGTCCCGGTGAATTGTGCCACGATCCCCACCGATCTTATGGAAAGCGAACTTTTCGGTCATGTCAAAAACACCGACAAGGATGAAGATGATCACCGCGAAGGACTGTTTTTGCATGCCAGTGGCGGGACGCTGTTTCTTGATGAAGTTGCTGATATGCCGATGGATATCCAAGGCGCGTTATTGCGCGTCATTGAGGATAAAAAAATTAGACCCTTGGGATCAAGGCGTGAAATGCCCATCGATGTGCGTTTTGTCTTTGCCGCCCACACAGATTTACATGCGGCGGTGGAAGAGGGCCGGTTCAGGGCCGATTTATTCTACCGCATCAATGTGCTGCAAATCGAAATGCCGCCACTTCGTGATCACATCGAAGATGTGCAGGAGCTGGCTGACAAGTTCATGCAGGAAATTTCCTTTGACCTAGGCGTGCCACCCTTGGATATATCCAGTGCCATTCGGCGTGGATTTTTACGCTATGACTGGCCCGGTAATGTGCGTGAGTTGCGCAATCTGATCGAACGCTCGTTGATTTTAAGCGAGTTTCCACCAGAGTTTGAAGGCGCAGGCGATGACGGTTCTTTTATCATCGATGACACGCTGCAATCGGTGGAACGCCAGCACATATTGCGGGTGCTCGAAGACTGTGGCGGCAACCACGCGGAAGCCGCCCGCAGGTTGGGGGTGTCGCGCAAAACCATCGACCGAAAATGTGCGATGTGGCATGGATAAGGGCGGGTCATCACGTTTGGCTTGGCTGCATTCCGTCCGGTTCAGGTTGCTGGTCATTGCGATTTTGCCGATGCTTGTGGTGATGCCGTTACTGCTGGGGGGGACGTTTACGCAATGGTCTGGAAAATTCGATAACCTGTTGATTGCCAAGGTAAATGGCGAATTGACCATTGCCCATCAATATATGTCCAGCATATTGGGTAAAAGTCAGGACGAGGTCAGTGCCTTGGGTAATTCGGCGGTTTTCGCGCGGTTTGTCGCGGGTGGGAATAAAGCACAAATAGCATCCTTTTTGGACCGGAAACGCAAGAAACTTGGCTTGGATTTTTTGTATCTTGCCGATGCTTCAGGGGCCTTGTCCAGCCCGAAGGATATGAGATATCTTGCCAGATTTGCCAACTGGCCGGTTGTGAAATCGGCGATGCAAGGACATGCGCGCACGGAAATAGATTTGTTCTCAGGCGCGGATTTATCGGTGTTTTCCAAAGATATGGCAAACCGTGCCCGCATCGATCTGGTGCCGACAAAAGCGGCTGTGCCAACCGAACGTACGGTAGAAAGTCGCGGCATGGTGGTGCATACGGCCGCCCCGTTTGATGTGAATGGGCAGCGCGGTGCTTTGGTTGGCGGGATTTTATTGAACCGAAACCTTGATTTCATCGATACGATCAATGATCTGGTATACCCCGCTGCCAGTTTAACTGACGGAAGTCGCGGTACCGCTACCTTGTTTCTGGAAGATGTTCGGGTCAGTACCAATGTGCGGCTGTTTGAAAATGTCCGTGCTCTGGGAACCCGGGTCTCGGCCATCGTGCGCGCAAGCGTGCTGGATCAAGGTAAGGTCTGGCTGGATCGGGCTTTCGTGGTCAATGATTGGTATATTTCTGCCTATGAACCGATCATTGACAGTTATGGCACCCGTATCGGTATGCTTTATGTGGGTTTTCTGGATACGCCTTACCGCGCGGCTAAAACCCGGACATTATGGATAACCGTGGCTTCCCTTCTGGCTGCTGTTGCTTTGTCGGTTCCGATTTTTTTGCGATGGGCCGGCGGTATTTTTCGCCCGCTTGAAGGTATGCTTAAAACCATTGGTAAGGTCGAGGCCGGTGAATTAGGTGCACGCACAGGCTGGACGCGCAGCGATGATGAAATAGGTCAGGTGGCTTCGCATCTGGATAATCTTTTGGGCCAAATTCAGGAACGCGATGCCCGCTTGCGAAAGCAGGCCGAAGAATTGAACGACCGGGTCAGGGAACGCACGCAAGAGCTGAGCGATGCCAACAAGCGCCTGGAAGCCACCACAAAACAATTGGTCGTATCCGAAAAGCTGGCTGCCATCGGCGAAATTACCGCGGGTATCGCCCATGAAATCAATAATCCGATGGCGGTGATACAGGGCAATATCGATGTGGTGCGGCAAGAATTGGGCCTAGCTGCCGATGATGTAAAAACCGAACTGCGCCTGATCGACGAGCAGGTGCACAGTGTCAATATTTTGGTTAGCAAACTGCTGCAATTCGCCCGCCCCGATGAATATTCCGACGTGATCGAGCTGCAATATCCCGATCAGGCCTTGTCCGACTGTCTGGTTCTGGTGCAGCACCTGATGAGCAAGGTGCATATTGATGTCAAACGCAGCCAGAAAGCAACGGGGGCGGTGTCGATGAACCGCACCGAGCTGCAACAGGTTCTGATCAACCTGATTGTTAATGCGATCCACGCGATGCCTGGTGGCGGGGCATTGTCTTTGGCGACGAAAAACGAGGTTGTCGAGGGCGTCAACGGCATTACCGTGATGATTAAGGACACTGGTAAAGGCATGTCGGCGGATGTACTGGATAGGATATTTGATCCATTTTTTACCACCAAACAACGCGAAGGCACTGGGCTGGGCCTGTCGATAATTCAGACCATTATTACCCGTTACGGCGGCACAATCCGGGTTGAAAGTATGCCTGGGAAAGGCACTAAGTTTCAGGTCTGGTTGCCGCTGAGTGAGGGGTAGGGTGGCAATATCCCAGTTGGGACAGATAGGTAAGATCATGAAATTATTATATATTTGTAAACTTTTGAATTACGATGTTCTTTCCATGGGTATGATT
>CAZMMG010000156.1:0-5706 GCA_964567355.1 uncultured Neptunicoccus sp. | reverse complement strand
TAACAAAGGGTTATATAATGTCTGATACTATTTTTGCCTTAGCCAGCGCTAAAGGTCGGGCCGGAGTTTCAGTGATACGGATCTCTGGCGCAGCATCATATGACGCTGCCTATCAATTGACCGGGCTTAAAATACGCCCCCGCAGACCTGTTCTTCGTATCCTTAAAAACGGGCGCGGTGATATGATTGACGAGGCTTTGATTTTAGGCTTCCAAGCCCCTGCAAGTTTCACAGGGGAAGATGTGGTCGAGTTGCAATGCCACGGCAGTATTGCTGTAATTACATCTGTCTTGGCAACCCTATCGAATATCGACGGCTGCCGCTTGGCAGAGCCCGGTGAATTTACCCGTCGCGCACTTATGAATGGTCGTCTTGATTTGGCCCAGGTTGAAGGCTTAGGTGATTTGATTGACGCCGAAACCGAAGCCCAACAAAAGCAAGCACTTCTGGTGATGCGCGGGGCGCTGTCCAACAAGGTTGAAAATTGGCGCCGTGATCTGATACGCGCTGTCGCGCTCATAGAGGCCACCATAGACTTTGCCGATGAAGATATACCCCAAGATGTAACACCCGAGGTTGTGGGGCTTTTAAAGGCCGTTCTAGGCGATCTTCAGGCCGAAGTAGATGGCAGTTTTGCAGCAGAGCGCATTCGAGAAGGCTTTGAGGTCGCGATCGTTGGGCCACCGAACGTTGGGAAATCTACATTATTGAATACGCTGGCGGGGCGCGATGCCGCAATAACGTCCGAAATTGCAGGTACCACCCGCGATGTTATCGAAGTGCGCATGGACATCGGCGGCCTGCCGGTGACCTTGCTTGATACTGCGGGATTACGCGAAACCGAAGATGCGATTGAAAGCATCGGGGTAAGCCGCGCCATTGAGCGGGCCAAGAACGCCGATATTCGGGTTTTTCTGAATGAAACCGAATCCGGCCCGATCTTTGGCCTGGCACCTTTCGGTGATGATCTAAGGGTTTGGACAAAATCCGATACTTGCGGAAAACGTAAAGGGTTGAATATTTCCTCTTTGACCGGGGATGGAATAGACGAGCTGGTACATGATATTTCAGCGATCTTGGAACGGAAATCTTCCACCGCAATGTCGGCAACACGAGAGCGTCACAGGGTTGCATTGACCAAATCGATACTGCACCTGTCCGAGGGAAAACACATAATAAATGCATATGGGGCATCCGAGCTTGCAGCGGAAGAAATCCACCTTGGAATAAACGCTTTGAATTCCCTTATCGGGCAAGTTGGTGTAGAACAAATATTGGATGAAATATTTTCCAGCTTTTGCTTGGGAAAATAAACCACTTACGAATGGATTGTTTCACGTGAAACATTTTGATGTCATCGTTATCGGGGGTGGGCATGCGGGTGCAGATGCAGCACATGCGGCGTGGCGCGCGGGTGCGCGAACGGCTTTGGTCACCCACAGCTTTTCAAAAATAGGCGAGATGTCCTGTAACCCTGCTATCGGGGGTTTGGGCAAAGGCCATCTTGTGCGCGAGATTGATGCGCTCGATGGGTTGATGGGCCGGGTTGCTGATAAGGCCGGCATTCAGTTTAGACTTCTCAACAGACGCAAAGGGCCTGCGGTTCAAGGCCCCAGAGCACAAGCCGATCGATCCTTGTATCGAGCCGCGATGCAAGCGGAGTTTCGGGGTAAAGAAGGCTTGAGCGTCATTGAGGCCGAAGTTGCTGATCTTATACAATTCGGTGATACCGTCGGGGGTGTAATATTGTCCGACGGCTCTGAAGTAACCGCCTCTTCGGTTGTTTTAACCACCGGCACATTCTTGCGCGGCATAATACATATAGGCGACCAGTCCCGCTCTGGTGGCCGTATGGGCGATGCTGCTGCCATTCCTTTGGCCGAACGTCTTGATAGTTTTGATTTGCCAATGGCAAGATTGAAAACAGGAACGCCGCCACGGCTTGATGGCAAAACAATCAATTGGGATGGTCTCGAAATCCAACCCGCCGATAAGACCCCGACATTATTTTCCTTTATGCATAAGACCCCGTTTGCCCGTCAGGTCTCTTGCGGTATAACGCACACCAATGCTCAAACGCATGAAATAATAGAAAAAAACCTATCAAAGTCCGCAATGTATGGCGGTCATATTGATGGTGTAGGCCCGCGTTACTGCCCCTCTATTGAGGATAAGGTTGTGCGATTTGCCGATAAGTCGTCGCATCAAATATTTCTGGAACCAGAGGGCCTGAATGATCATACGATTTACCCCAACGGTATTTCAACCTCGCTTCCGGTTGATGTTCAAAAAGCCTATGTTTCTACAATTTCTGGCCTTGAGAATGTAAAAATTCTGCAACCCGGCTATGCCATTGAATATGATTATATTGATCCAAGAGCCCTGAAGCCCACCTTGGAATTAAAAAATACCAACGGCTTGTATTTGGCGGGACAGATCAATGGCACTACAGGTTACGAAGAAGCGGCAGCACAGGGGTTGGTGGCCGGGCTGAACGCCGCGCGTCGGGCGTTGGGGCAAGACGCGGTTTATTTTGATCGCGCTGAAGCCTATATTGGCGTGATGATCGACGACTTAACAACACGCGGCGTGACCGAGCCGTACCGGATGTTTACATCGCGTGCCGAATATCGCCTATCTTTGCGAGCTGACAATGCAGACCAGAGGCTTACGCCCAAAGGCATTGCGCTTGGCTTGGTTAAAGAGGCCAGAAAATCGGTTTTTCTGGATAAAATGGAAAGCCTTGAGGCTGCTAAAGCATTGCTTGCAGATAAATCGCTGACGCCAAACGAGGCGAAAAAACGTGGCATAAAGATAAATCAGGATGGGGTGCGGCGAAACATTATTGATCTTCTGGCGTTTCAAGATATCAATTTGAAAAAATTATCAGCAATTTGGCCTGAAATAAGCGGGTTAAGCCCAGATATAGCTGATCAGTTGGAGCGCGACGCGCTTTATGCCAAATTTATAAACCGACAAAAATCGGCTGTTGAAGCCATGCGCCGTGATGAAAGTTTGCGAATTCCGAACGGATTCAAGTATACGGGAATTCCCGGGCTGTCTAATGAGTTGCAACAAAAGCTTACCACGGCTCAGCCAGTCAATCTTGCGCAGGCTAGTCGTATTGAAGGTATGACCCCATCCGCGTTAACCCTTTTACTTGGAAAAATTCGCGTATTACAGATGGCTAAAGGCGCATGATAACCGAAACGCAGGCAAAAACGATCCTTTCAAAGGATCTAAATGTTTCACGTGAAACAATGGCTGATTTGAATATTTTTGCTGAGCTTCTGATAAAATGGAACCGAGCTATTAATCTGGTCGGAAAATCAACCATTAAAGACATTTGGACAAGACACATTTTGGACTCGGCACAAATGTGGCAGCACCGCCCAAAGGAATTGAAAACCTGGGTCGATTTGGGGTCGGGTGGCGGTCTCCCTGCTCTGGTTTTGGCTATATTGGCTAAAAACGATATGCCCGAGACAGTTTTCCATATGATTGAAAGTGATGCGCGAAAGGCTGCATTTCTTAAAAGTGTTTCACGTGAAACATCATTGAAAACAAAAATCCATACATGTCGCATAGAAAGCGCCGGCCATATCAGCGCAGATGTTGTTTCTGCCCGTGCTCTGGCCTCGGCAAATGCACTTTTTGAGTATTCGCAGAATTTTCTTTCAGAAAGCTCTTATTGCCTGTTTTTGAAAGGCCAAGGCTATGCTAGTGAATTGACAATTGCCCGCGAGTCATGGTGTTTTCAATCCGAAACCGCCAAAAGCCTGTCCGATGGTTCGGGCGTCATACTAAAAGTTTGGAATATACGCCGTGCCCGAGAATAAAAACAAACCCAAGATAATCTCCGTTGCAAATCAAAAAGGCGGTGTTGGTAAAACCACAACAGCAATAAATTTGGGCGCAACCTTGGCGCTTTCCGATAAGAAAACCCTTATTATCGATTTTGATCCGCAGGGGAATGCATCAACTGGGCTTGGTGTTGACCCAAAAGATCGCAAAATAACCATGTCTGATGTGCTTGTTGATGGGGTGGCATTGGATAGATGTATTGTGAAGACTTCTATTGAAAATTTATTTCTTGCACCATCCAATACTGACCTTAGCTCTGCAGATGTGGATTTGATCGGTGATCGTGGGCGTATTTTACGCTTGAAGCAAGCCATTGACCTGGCTGGGCTTGATGGTCTCGGGGTTGAGTATGTCATCATTGACTGCCCGCCATCGCTCAGCTTGCTGACGTTAAACGCATTGGCGGCCAGCAATTCAGTGCTGGTTCCGCTTCAATGCGAGTTTTTTGCCCTTGAAGGGTTGTCACAGCTCATGCTGACAGTACGAGAAGTGCGCAACAGTATAAACAAAGACCTTGTGTTTGAAGGTGTGGTTCTGACCATGCATGACAAAAGGAATAACCTGTCAGGACAGGTCGAAACTGACGTGCGTAACAACCTGGGTTCTTTGGTTTATGAAACAGTGGTTCCCAGAAATGTTCGGTTAAGTGAAGCACCTTCTTTCGGTCTGCCGGGAATTCTGTATGATAAAGCCAGCCGGGGAAGCATTGCTTATCGGCGTTTTGCAGCTGAGTTTATACGTCGTGAACAAAGCAAAAATCCATCTAAGCTATTGGAATTAAATGAAAATGTCTAGGAAACCAGAAAAAAGAGGCCTTGGTCGTGGCCTATCCGCATTGATGGCCGATATTGATGCTTCACCTGTTTCATCCGAACAAGCGGACACTGCCGGACAGAGCGCCTCCAAGGGTGACAGGGCCATTCCAATTGAAAAAATCAGTGCCAATCCAGATCAACCACGTCAGGATTTTCATAAAGATGATCTGGATGATCTTGCCGCGTCAATCTCTGAAAAAGGAATAATTCAGCCGGTTATTGTGCGTCCGGATCCAGGTCGTTCGGGTATGTTTCAAATCGTTGCAGGTGAACGGCGCTGGCGTGCCGCACAGCTTGCGCAATTGCATGAAATTCCGGCTATTGTACGCGAAATGGACGACACAGAGATGCTGGAGGTTGCCATCATCGAAAATGTGCAACGCGCGGATCTTAATCCTGTTGAAGAGGCGCTTGGTTTTAAGCAATTGATGGATAGTTTTGGACACACACAAGAGAAACTGGCGAAAACATTGGGAAAAAGCCGAAGCCATGTTGCTAATATTTTGCGGTTATTACACTTGCCCGATGATGTTTTGGGGTTGCTGCGAACGGGAAAATTATCATCAGGGCATGCGCGTACTCTTGTAACGGCTGAAAACCCATCGAAACTGGCTGCAATCGTGGTTTCCAAGGGCCTGTCTGTAAGACAAACCGAAAGCTTGGCAAAGCGCGGCGATTTGGATGCAAAGACTGAAAAGCCGAAACAGGGTATGGCAAGCGGATCAAAAGATGCGGATACAATTGTTTTGGAAAATGATCTGTCGGCGAATTTGGGCATGAAGGTTTGCATTGACCATAAGGATGCTGTTGGATCCGGAAGCATTACGATTTCTTATAAAACCCTGACACAGCTAGACTCTTTGTGCCAGCTGCTGTCATCTAAACCGCTTGATTGAATTTAGGGTGCACAATCAAGCTTAGTCCGTCGCTTTAGCTGTTTCTAACGATATTGTATTGCAGCATTCATCCTGCTTTGCCTTATGGGATTACACGGGTGCTATTCGGTTTCCGAATAGCTTTGCAAGAT
>CAZMMG010000155.1:0-5724 GCA_964567355.1 uncultured Neptunicoccus sp. | reverse complement strand
CCATGCCACAGATCCCAAAACCACAATGCCCAGTCGCTGCGTCTTTGGATGTTATAGGTGGCAAGTGGAAAGGTGTTGCTCTGTATCATCTTCTGGAAGGCACAAAACGTTTTAACCAGCTAAAACGCGATGTCGGCGATGTATCCCAACGTATGCTGACCAAACAACTGCGCGAGCTAGAGTCTGATGGGCTGATACAGCGCAAAGTATATGCGGTTGTCCCGCCCAAAGTGGAATACAGCCTGACCCCAAAGGGCGAAACACTGCGCCCCTTGTTGGAATTTCTACGTAACTGGGGCAAAATCCATGTGGAAAAAACCGCGCACGCATCATCATTGGAAGAGACATCATAACCAAGAGCCCGCCCGTACCCTCCATTGCCCCTTCCCACCAGAGAACTGATAGTGTAGCAAATCGGTAACTCATAATTCGGGCAAATATTCATGCGCATACTCATCACCAACGACGACGGCATCCGCGCCCCCGGCCTTGAGGTTATGCATCAGATCGCCCTAGAGATTGCCGGTACCGGCGGCGAGGTCTGGACTGTCGCCCCCGAGCATGAACAATCGGGCGTCGGACACGCCATTTCTTTTGTCAAACCGATGCGGGTTTTTCGCGCTTCAAAACACAGGATTGCAGTCGATGGCACCCCTGCCGATTGCGTTTTGGCAGGCATTAGCGATGTGATGCAAACACCGCCCGACCTAATCCTGTCAGGGATCAACCGGGGCAATAATGCCGCGCAAAACACGCTTTATTCCGGCACCATCGGGGCCGCCATGGAAGGCGCGTTGCACGGCATAAAATCCATCGCCCTGTCGCAATTCTTCGGCCCCGACAACCGCGAATTGTCCGACCCGTTTGAAGTGGCCCGCGCCAAAGGCGCCGAGGTGGTCAAGGGGGTTCTAGATGCCGATATTTGGGGAACGGCCCCATATGGCCTGTTCTACAACGTCAATTTCCCCCCTGTCCCGATAAGTGATTATAAAGGGGTAAAAGCCGTCAGGCAGGGCTTTCGCAACAACACCGAATTTCACACTGTCGCCCAAACCAGCCCAAGCGGGCGCGATTTTCTGTGGGTCACAATGGGTTCACAACATGAACCAACGGATGCGGGTACGGATGTTCACGCCAATCTTGAAGGCTATGCATCAGTCACACCGATGCACGCCGATTTGACATGCCATAACAGTCTAACAAAACTTCAAGAGGCATTCAAATAATGCTCCCTCCCGAAGCACAGATGCAATTCCTGCTGATGTTGCGCAACAAGGGCGTGCCCGACAAAGTGCTGGCCGCAATGGAAAAAACTCCGCGTGACATGTTCGTCGAGGGTCATTTCAAAACCCATGCGCTGGATGATATGGCCCTGCCGATTGCTGCAGGCCAAACCATCAGCCAACCCAGCATCGTTGCCCGCATGACAGAAGCCTTGGATGTCGGCCCGCGCGACAAGGTATTAGAGGTCGGCACTGGCTCGGGCTATCAGGCCGCCATACTCGCACAATTGGCACGCAGGGTTTATTCGACGGAACGCCACCGCAAACTGTCGATCAAGGCCCGCGCCCGCATTGACGCACTAAAGTTGCAAAATGTGGTGATCACAACCGCCGACGGTAGCCTTGGCATGCCCGATCAAGCCCCGTTTGACCGCATTATCCTGACCGCCGCTGCCGAAGACCCGCCAGCAAACCTCTTGGAACAATTGCGAATGGGGGGTATCATGGTATTACCGGTAGGCCAATCGGACGCAGTGCAAAGCCTGATAAAGGTTGAAAAAACACCTGAAGGGCTTAATTATACTGAATTGGGTCAGGTGCGGTTCGTGCCGCTCGTAGCAGGGATAGCAAAACCAGACGGGGCCTGAACCCCGCAATCACAGGACAAGGCAAATGGCAGTGAAAACAAATGGATACCCCGTTAAATCAAGCGTTTTAATGTGCAGCTTCTTGGCCCTTGGTGCCTGTAGCGATTACACCCTTGGCGATTTCAACAACACGATCAACCCACGCCCCAATGCCCAAATTTCCCAAAACACACCGCGTCCACAACCCGATGCGCGCGGTGTCATCGCCTATCCGAACTATCAGGTCATCATAGCACGCAGTGGTGATACAATGGCCGATTTGGCGGGCCGCGTCGGCATGTCTGCGCAATATCTCGCGCGGCACAATGGCCTGCCCGAGGATCATATCGCGCATCGAGACGAGGTTCTGGCCCTGCCAGACGGTGTCATCAGCCCCGCCAACGACACCACCTCGTTAGCAGCCCGCGCCACGGCCGCCATTGATCGCGCCGGGTCAACACCGGTTCAAGAGGGCACGGTTCAAAGCGGCCCCGAACCCATACGCCATATTGTTGAACAAGGCGAAACCGCTTATTCCATCTCGCGGCTTTACGGCGTGTCTATTACGGCACTTGCCTCTTGGAACGGGCTTGACCGCAATCTAACAGTTCGCCCCGGGCAGCAATTGTTGATCCCGGTGACCAAAGACGGCACCGTGCAAACCGCTGTTCTGGCCCCGGTCGGGAAAACCCCGTTACCGCCCAGCGCATCTAAACCCCTGCCCGCAGATGTGGCCCCCGCAGTGATCCCCGAAAGCCCCAATTTGGCAGCGGGTCGCACCCCTGCCGGCGCATCAGGTAAATTGCTGCGTCCAACTGGCGGCAAAATCATACGTGGCTATTCAAGCAGCAACGAGGGCTTGGATATCGCCGCCGCCCCGGGCACTGGGGTTAAAGCCGCCGAAAGCGGCGAAGTTGCATTGATCTCGAAATCGGCCAGCCAGAACACCATCGTTTTGCTACGCCACCCGGATAATCTTTACACGGTCTATTCAAACGTCTCGAATGTCACCGTGAAAAAAGGCCAAGCTGTCAAACGCGGCCAAACAATTGCCAAGGTCGCCCCCGGTAAACCCGCCTTTTTGCATTTTGAAATCCGCCGTGGCACCGAAAGCGTCGACCCCGTACCCTATCTGTAATTTAGCCCAACTAACGGGTTAAAATAAACTTGCCATGATCGGTTTTTTCATGCAGTCGTAAGAGACTGTAATAACGCGCAGCTTGGCCTGCACGACTTTTTCGGAACCCTCAATATGAACAACCTCAACGGCATCTTTCTGGTGATCGCCTCAATGGCGGGATTTACCCTTGAAGACATGTTTATCAAACAGCTTTCAGTGACCATCCCCGTGGGTCAGATCATGCTGGTTCTGGGCTTCAGCGGCGCGGTTATTTTCGCGGTCATGGCCCGCTTCAAAGGCCGCAATCTGCTGGCCCGCAACGCATGGACGCGCACCATGATGGCCCGCGCCCTGTTCGAGGCCATCGCCGCCCTTGCCTTTGTCACCTCGCTTGCATTGGTGCCGCTTTCAACGGTTTCTTCCGTTTTTCAAGCCACCCCGCTTGCGATCACAATGGGGGCGGCACTATTTTTCGGCGAGCAGGTCGGCTGGCGTCGCTGGTCGGCCATCATTGTCGGCTTTATCGGCGTTCTATTGATCATCCGCCCCGGTTATAGCGACTTTGATCCCAAAATATTCTTTGTCCTGATCGCAGTCCTTGCCGTTGCCATGCGTGATTTGATCACGCGGCTGATTGATGAAAACGTTGCCTCGACCGTGGTTTCCTGCCAAGGCTTTGCCGCCCTTATGATCGCGGGTGCCGTCCTGTTGCTGGTGACCCCGGACACACTGACTGCCGTTAACACATTTGAGATCGGTTATTTCATTGGCGGCATCGTCTTTGGCGTGTCGGGCTATTATGCCATCGTCGTCGCCATGCGCATCGGCGACGCATCCGCCATCACACCGTTTCGCTATACAAGACTGCTGTTTTCGCTGATCGTCGGCGTGACGGTGTTCCATGAACACCCCGACAATACCACCCTGATCGGGGCCGGCATCATCATCGCATCGGGGCTTTATACGTTCTTGCGCGAACGCAGGCTGGCAAAGCTGGTATAAGGTGGGCGGTCGCCCGCGCGCATCAAAACCGCGACCGTGACAACGCGTGGGCTAAAGCCCAGCCTACAATTTCACACCCTTGCGCCCGGCCAAATCCACCACGAACTGCCACGCCACGCGGCCTGAACGGTTACCGCGTGTGGCCTGCCATTCGATCGCCTCTGCCCGCAAATCCTGATCCGAAATCGTAATGCCGTAAGCATTGCAATAGCCCCGGATCATCGCCAGATAAGCGTCCTGATCGCAGCCGTAAAACCCCAACCACAGGCCAAAACGATCCGACAGCGAGACCTTTTCCTCAACCGCTTCGGACGGGTTGATCGCGGTAGAACGCTCGTTCTCGATCATATCACGCGGCATCAAATGGCGGCGATTGGATGTGGCGTATAGCACCACATTGTCAGGCCGACCTTCGACCCCGCCATCCAGTACCGCTTTGAGGGATTTATAATGCGTATCATCATTGCTGAAACTCAGATCATCGCAAAACAGTAAAAACCGCTCATCTGATCCGCGCAATATTGCCAGTAACCGCCCGATGCTTGGCAGGTCTTCACGTTGAACCTCGACCAGTTTCACGCCCGCAACCGTCCCGTGAACCGCCTTGACCAGTGATGACTTGCCCATGCCGCGCGCACCCCACAAAAGTGCGTTGTTCGCGGGCAGTCCACGGGCAAATTGGCGGGTGTTTTCCAGCAAAGTATCGCGTGCATGATCGACACCGACCAACAGATCAATATCGACGCGGTTAATCTGCGCTACCGGATCAAGACGATCAGGACTGACACGCCACACGAAAGCATCGGCGGATGCAAAATCAGGGGCTTCAAACGGACGCGGGCTGATGCGCTCCAGCGCTTCGGCAATTCGGTTCAAAGCATCTGCATTCATGCATCTTCCTCGTCATCGTCAACATCATCGTCGAAATAGCCTTCGGCCCGCAGACGGGTTTCGCGTTTACGCTCGACCCCCGCAACCAGTTGGATTGACAGCTCATAGAGCAGGTAAACAACGGTAAACAGGATCACTTGCGTCACCACATCGGGTGGCGTCACAATCGCCGCCAGCGTCAGGATACCAACGACGGCATATTTGCGCATATCTTTCATACCTTGCGCCGAAACCAGCCCGGCCATGCCCAGCAATGTCATCAGCACCGGCAATTGAAAACAGACACCAAAGGCCACGATGAATTTTAGTGTTATATCCAGACTTTCGCGCACTGAGCCCAGAAAAACTGTGGTCAGTTCTTTATCCGCCACGCTGACAACAGTATCCGTCCCACCCGAAACCAATTTCGAGACCGAGGGCAAAATATCACCGAACCCGATGAAAAAGTTCATCGCTAATGGCGTAATCACGTAATGCGCAAAGGCTGCACCCAGCATGAACAGGGCCGGAGACGCGATGATAAACGGTAAAAACGCGCCTTTTTCATTCTTGTACAAACCCGGTGCCACAAAGCGCCACAGCTCATTGGCGATGACCGGAAATGACAACATCAGCCCCGCAATTACCGAAATGTGGAACAGTACAAAAAACTTCTCTTGCGGCGCGGTGAAAATCAGGCGCGGGTCTTGCCCCCTTTGGCGCAGAATCTCCGCAATCGGTTCAATCAGAAAATTCAGGATCGGTTCGGCGAAGTAAAAACAGATCATCATAGCGATGATAAACACCACGAATGACCGGATCAGGCGGGTGCGCAACTCTGCCAGATGCTCCATCAATGGCGCCGAACTGTCCTCGATTTGGG
>CAZMMG010000154.1:0-5761 GCA_964567355.1 uncultured Neptunicoccus sp. | reverse complement strand
AGGAGAGGGAGGATACGGGGCCCGTGCTGTTGGCCTGTTGGGTAGGGAGGGGAGTTCGGCGGCAAATGATGATGACTGCTTAAAATTTAAAAGAATAGACGGCGTGCAGGTTGCGGCTGACAGCCGCGTGTCCAGCCTGTTTGATGTGCCGAATTACGTAGTCAGTGAACCTTACATTCTAATGGCAATCGAGTTTGGCTTGGATCATGACGCTAGGGAACTGGCATACCGTGTTTATAAAGCACAGGAAAACCGGTTTGCTTCTTCAGGGCATCTTACCGCCGTCAGCGAGGACAACATAGATCAAGCCCCCTATTTTATCTATAATACGGTCTATGCAAATGGGCGGGCTTGGAATGCGGTCGATGACAAAGGTGTTGAATTTCCGGAATTGAAGACCCTTAGCACCAAGGCCGTTTTCGGATGGCAGGCACTTTACAACACAAACTATACGCAACGTTTGATGGTGGAAATCCAGAAAACCAAAACCGATGATCGCGGCTGGGTTTCCGGGATATATGAAAAAGACGGGCGGTTGAACAGTGTCGCTACCGCCAACACCAACGGCATCATCCTTGAAATATTCAACTACAAGGCAAATGGCCCGCTGATCTCTGGGCGATTCAAAAAAGGAGATAAGAATTGATTGACTGGCAACAGGTACGCCAATTGCAAGAGGATGTTGGCAAAGAAGAAATGACAGAGGTGGTGGAATTGTTCCTGTCCGAAGTGGATGAAGCCATGGAAACCCTTACGGTGAATTATGCAGACATGCCCCCTGACGAGCGCAGTGCCGCATTTCATTTTTTGAAAGGATGTGCCGCCAATCTGGGGTTTGAAACTTTTGGCAATCGCTGTGCCGAAGGCGAAAGCGTTACCAAATCGGGGGCTAAACCAAGTTTCACAATTTCGGATCTCATGGGCATATATACCAAGTCGAAACAAGCGTTCTCCGATAATTTCAACAGCCAGCTAGGCTCGTAAAAAATCTGTCATAACGTCAATAAATGCGCGCGGTGCTTCAGCATGCACCCAATGGCCGGTACCGGCAATTTCGTGCAGGGTTGCGTTTGGAAAAAAGGCTTTAATCTTGGGCATGTGGTCGGGTTCAATATAATCCGAAGCTTCGCCTTTTATGAAAAGAGCGGCATTAAAAAATGTACCTGACACATCGGGAAAGCCAATAATTTGATCCATGTTCTGTGCCAAAGCATCCAAGTTCAGTTTCCAACGATTGCCACTTTCTGACAGTTCCAGACTTTGCGCCAAAAACGCCCGTGTAGGTGCATCAGCAATCTGTGCGCCCAACAGTTTTTCAGCTTCCATGCGCCGCGTAACCTTTGAAATATCCAGATTTTGCATGGCCGCGATATTGGACATTTGCGAATGGCAGTAGCCAACCGGGGCAATGTCAACCACGATCAAACGGTTTATATTCTTGGGGTTTCGCAAAGCCAGAACCATTGCCGCCTTGCCGCCCATGGAATGCCCCATTACATCAATCGGCCCATCAATCTGCGACAGAAGGTGTTCCAGATCATCGGCCAAGTCATCATAGCCGTGGCTTGCATCCCAAAAGCTGCCCGCGTGATTACGCATATCAACGGTGATAACTTGCCGGTCACGGCTAAGCCGTTTTGCGATGGCCCGCCAATTTCGCCCAGAACCGAATAGTCCGTGTACGATCAGGAGGGTCGGTTGATCGGTGGCTTCGCCATAGGTTTGGCTGTTCAAAAGGCGGGTCATATCAGGAATTGCGCCAAAGTTTCATCATCCGTGATGTCGTGATAGGTTAAACTGGCCTGATCCATGCGTTTGAACAGACTGTCAAAGCCCCCTTTGGATTTGGTTTCGATACCCAGTAAAACCGAACCAAAATTGCGAGCGGATTTTTTCAAGTATTCAAAACGGGCGATATCGTCATCTGGCCCCAGCAAATTCAGAAAATCCTTCAACGCCCCGGGGCGTTGCGGCAGGCGCAGGATCAGATATTTTTTCAACCCCTCGAAACGCAATGCGCGTTCCTTGACATCCGGCAGGCGTTCAAAGTCAAAATTCCCGCCCGAGGTCACGCAAACGATGCGTTTGCCGGCAATTTCACCTTGAATATCCTTCAAAGCATCAACGGTTAATGCCCCCGCAGGCTCCAGCACAATGCCTTCGACATTCAAAAGTTCAACCATCGTGGTGCAAAGCCTGTCTTCGCTTATTCCCAGAACATTTTCCATCGGGACATTTTTCAATATTTCAAAATTGTGATGCCCGATTTGCGCCACGGCGGCCCCGTCTACGAAATTATCGACATTAGCCAGGCAAGTCAGTTGGCCGTTTTCAAGCGATGCATGCAGGCTGCGCGCACCATCCGGTTCAATCAGACGAAACTCCGGCCCAGCCCCAAGTGCTTTATAATATTTGATCAACCCCGAGGATAGCCCGCCGCCGCCAACCGGCACGATCATATAATCAATAGGTTTGGGTAATTGCTGACTAATCTCAAGGGCAATCGATGCTTGTCCCTCGATCACATCGGGTGAATCGTATGGCGGTAAAAATGTGGCCGCCTTATTGCTGGAAAAGGCTTTTGCCGCAACAAGAGTATCGTCAAAATAATCGCCTTCCAGACGGATTTCGATAAACTTTCCACCGAATGCGGCGGTTTTCATCACCTTTTGTCCAGGCGTTGTGACCGGCATAAAAATCACCCCTTTAACGCCGAAATGCTGACAGGCAAAAGCCATGCCCTGGGCATGGTTTCCCGCTGATGCACAGACAAACATTGTTGGTTTTTCCACCTGCGACAGGGCTTTTGTCATCGCGTTGAATGCGCCGCGAAGTTTATAAGATCGCACAGGTGACAGATCTTCGCGCTTCAAATAAATTTCCGCGCTGTAAAGATTCGATAAATAGGCATTTTTTTGCAAAGGTGTTTCAGGAAATAATTGGCGCATTGATTTGGTCGCTTCGGCGACTTTCTTTAAAAATTCAGCCATATCTTGCAATACCCGCAATGTTTCTGTGCTTCAGTTTAACAAAACCCCAAATGATGTCGACCACGAAACGATGCAAATATCAATCGGGCAACGCCCCTTGCCCGCCTGCAAAAAACCCAATAAACCCCGCCTGAATAGAATCCCAAATTTTCGGAGCGTTATCCCATGTCTGCACCTAAAAAAGTTGTCCTTGCCTATTCCGGCGGTCTGGATACATCGATTATTTTGAAATGGTTGCAAACCGAATATAATTGCGAGGTTGTGACCTTTACCGCCGATCTGGGGCAGGGCGAAGAGCTGGAACCAGCGCGCAAAAAAGCCGAACTTCTGGGGATCAAGCCGGAAAATATTCACATCGAAGACGTGCGCGAAGAATTTGTGCGCGATTTTGTATTTCCGATGTTCCGTGCCAATGCGGTTTATGAGGGGCTTTATCTGCTGGGCACCTCTATTGCCCGCCCGCTGATTTCGAAACGTCTGGTGGAAATTGCGGCGGAAACCGGTGCCGATGCCGTAGCCCACGGTGCCACCGGCAAGGGTAACGATCAGGTGCGGTTTGAATTGTCCGCCTATGCGCTGAACCCAGAGATCAAAGTCATCGCCCCATGGCGCGAATGGGATTTGTCCAGCCGCACAAAATTGCTGGAATTTGCCGAAGAACACCAGATACCGATCGCCAAAGACAAACGCGGCGAAGCACCGTTTTCGGTGGATGCAAACCTGTTGCACACGTCCTCTGAAGGTAAAGTTCTGGAAGACCCTGCAAATGCGGCCCCGGATTATGTCTATCAACGCACAGTACATCCCGAAGATGCGCCCGATACGCCGGAGCATATCGAAATTACCTATGCAAAAGGTGATCCCGTTGCTTTGAACGGCAAAACCTTAAGCCCCGCTGAAATGCTGACCGCATTGAACGCATTGGGCGGCAAGCACGGTATCGGTCGTCTTGATCTGGTCGAAGGCCGCTATGTCGGCATGAAATCGCGCGGTATCTATGAGACCCCGGGTGGTACCATCATGCTGGAAGCGCATCGGGGCATTGAATCGATTACATTGGACCGGGGTGCTGCCCATCTGAAAGATGAGCTGATGCCGAAATATGCCGAACTGATTTATAACGGTTACTGGTTTAGCCCGGAACGTGAAATGTTGCAGGCCCTGATCGATGCAAGCCAGGAACATGTGAACGGCACGGTGCGTTTGAAGCTTTACAAAGGCTCGGTTCAAACCGTGGGCCGTTGGTCGGATGATACGCTTTATTCCGAAGCCCATGTGACCTTTGAAGAGGATGCGGGTGCTTACGATCAAGCGGATGCGGCAGGCTTTATCAAGATCAACGCGCTCCGTTTGAAATTGCTGGCAGCACGTGACAAGCGCGCTAAATAGGTGCGTGTCAATAATACATATTGTTGATGATGATCACCCGCAAAGCGTAAATCGCGATAAAAAGCACAATCGGGGTAAAATCAATGCCGCCGGCAGTTGGGACAAACCTGCGAATGCGCCGGTAAATGGGTTCCAGAAGCTGGTTGATGCCGTACCAAAACTGCGCCACGATAGGCTGACGTAAATTCAGCACCTGAAAATTGATCAGCCAGCTCATGATAATTTGAACAATTAAAATGTAATAAGCGATGTCCAGAATGAACAACAGAATTTGTGCAAGTGACGTCATTTCAGCAACCTTTTTTTCAGTACCATAGATTTATGGTGCCTGTTGTCGATTGGCAAGACCCGGCTTGGTAGTTTGATCCGGGGTAAAACCGTTCATGGTTGCCAATAAGTCGAATAAGCCTTGCAAGCATAGGGTGAAACCTGTTCAATTGGCAAAAACAAACGGGGGAAGAATGATGGCTGGTAAAGCTAGTAAAAAAGCAATTTGGGGTTGGATGTTGTATGATTGGGCGGCGCAACCGTTCCATACGCTTTTGGTCACTTTCATTTTTGCGCCTTATTTTGCATCCGCCGTTGCGCCCGACCCTATTTCAGGTCAGGCAATGTGGGGCTACACAACCGCGCTAGCCGGGCTTATTTTGGCCGTGGGGGCGCCGATTTTGGGGGCTTATTCCGACACCATGGGCCCGCGCAAACCTTGGATTATGTTGTTTTCAGTGTTGTTTATCATCGGCTCATTTCCGCTATGGTATGCAGTTCCGGGAATGAGCAACACCAATTTGATCCTTTTGGTGTTTGCCATCGGTTTGATCGGTGTTGAATTTTCACAGATTTTTGTGAATGCTATGCTGCCCGAACTGGGTGATAGTGATGAAATAGGCCGCATTTCCGGAACTGGTTGGGGAATTGGTTATGCAGGCGGTGTGCTGGCCCTTTTCATCATGCTGCTGTTTTTAGCTGAAAATGCGGACGGCGTGACATTGTTGGGTAAAGCCCCGATGCTGGGTCTTGATCCGGATTTACGCCAAGGTACGCGTTCTGTCGGGCCGTTGACGGCAATTTGGTATGTCCTCTTTATGATCCCGTTCTTTTTGTGGGTTCCCGATATAAAGCGCAAACCACAAGTTGCAAATGCGGTTTCGAATGCGCTGAAAGAACTGGTTAAAACAATCCGTACATTGCCGAAAAATGTCAGCCTGTTTGCCTATCTTGGGTCTTCTATGTTTTACCGTGACGCTTTGAACGGGCTTTATACGTTTGGCGGGATTTATGCCGTGGGTGTCCTTGGGTGGACAGTGGTACAGGTGGGTATTTTCGGTATTACAGCGGCGATAACAGGGGCAATATTCTGTTGGATTGGCGGTTATATAGAC
>CAZMMG010000153.1:0-5790 GCA_964567355.1 uncultured Neptunicoccus sp. | reverse complement strand
ATTTTAAACAGATTACCGCTTGGAGATTGCCACATGATGTTTTACGTACTTCGAATTTTACTCTTTGTTTCCAGCATTTTAATTATCTGCTTCGGCCTATCGTTTTTATTTCTCGGCCCGGGAATGACTTTTGGATTATTACTGCAAGCATCAAAACCGCTTCTGAACAATCCGGGGCCGGTTTTAGGTATGACCCCCCCCGGGGTTGACGGCGAAATTCGTACTCTGGCGCCATTTTTAATCAGCTACGGTATCTTGGTCTTTTTGGCCGCCAAACATCTGCGCACGCATCTTTATTATGTCCCGTATTTATTGGCCGTTTTCTTTGCCGCCGGCATTGGCCGGGTAATATCCTACATCATCCAAGGCCCGCCCCACCCGCTTTTTTATATCCTTATGGCGGTTGAACTGGGGGGCCCTATCCTGCTGTTCGTCATATTTAAAATCACCCTGTCAGAACTGAAACGGCACGCATAGACTTGTCTAAACTCTTTTCATTTGCGACATTTTTAATCCAATAAAGCCGCAAACAAACATGTCAAGGCGCCAAATCCTGCTTCTATTAACCCTACAGGAGCGGTGCCATGACAACACATTATTCCGATACCCGAAAAATTGATCCCGCACGTGGGGCCACCTTAGCAGACGGCAGCCCTAATGATGGTGACCGCATTGAAATCGGCCCAACATTACTGGCTTTGCGCGAATGGGAAAAGGCGGGTCTGCGCTTGCCAAACCTTAAAGCGATGCGTGACTACCGCTGGACACGTCTGACCAAACATATCACTGACCGCGGTTATGGCGGTCTGCTTATGTTCGACCCTTTGAACATCCGCTACGCCACCGACAGCACCAATATGCAACTTTGGAATACCCACAACCCGTTTCGCGCCGTTTTGTTATGCGCCGATGGTTATATGGTGATCTGGGACTATAAAAACTCCCCCTTCCTGACCACATTCAACCCACTGGTGCGTGAACAACGCTCTGGCGCGGATCTGTTTTACTTCGATCGCGGTGACAAGGTCGATGTAGCGGCGGATGCGTTTTCGCGTGAAGTGCGCGATTTGATCGATCAGCATGGGGGCAGTAATAATCGGCTTGGCGTCGATAAAGCCATGCTGGGCGGCATCCGCGCCTTGGAAGCGCAAGGCTTCGAGATTATGCAAGGTGAAGAGGTCACTGAAAAATCCCGTTCTATCAAAGGCCCGGACGAAATTCTGGCGATGCGCTGTGCCGCCCACGCCTGCGAAACCTCGATACAAGAGATGTATCTGGCTACCAAGGTTGGTATGTCCGAGGATGCTATTTGGGCAGAATTGCACAAAGCCAACATCAAACGCGGCGGCGAGTGGATTGAAACCAGACTCCTTACCACTGGGCCGCGCACCAATCCGTGGTTCATGGAATGTGGCCCGCGCCGCTTGCAAAATAACGAGATTGTCGCTTTCGACACCGACCTCATTGGCTGTTATGGCATCTGTGTAGACATCAGCCGCACATGGTGGATTGGAGACGAAAAACCCCGCGCCGACATGATCTATGCCATGCAACATGCCCATGAGCACATCATGACCAATATGGCGTTGATAAAACCAGGGGTTAGCCTGCGCGACCTGACATTCAAAGGCCACCAGCTGGATGCACAATACATTAAAGGCCAATATGGCTGCCGCTTTCACGGTGTTGGCCTTTGTGATGAATGGCCGCTTGTCTCTTATAAAGAGGGCTATGTTGAAGGCGCCTTCGATTACACATTACAACCCGGCATGGTTTTATGTGCCGAAGCGCTTGTCAGCCCCGAAGGTGGCGATTTCTCGATAAAACTGGAAGATCAGATACTGGTTACAGAAGACGGCTTCGAGAACCTGACCAAATATCCGTTTTGCCCGCATCTTATGGGCGAGAGCTGATCCTTCAAACCGTCACAAGCCTGTGAAACAAACACACACGGGCTTGTCTTTATGCCCACCATGGCTAGGTTGTGGCTTCAACTAAGGAGCAAAATCCCGATGCCAAAGGGCAAAATCACCTTCCCCGGTCATGCGGGCACCCCGCTTGCCGCGCGTCTTGATTTGCCCAACGGGCAGTTGCGCGCCACGGCAATTTTTGCCCATTGCTTCACCTGTAACAAAGACATCCCCGCAGCAAGGCGCATTGCGCAACGGCTGGCGGCCATGGGCATCGCGGTACTGCGCTTTGATTTCACTGGGCTAGGCCATTCCGAAGGTGAATTTTCCAATACCGATTTTACCAGCAATGTTGACGATCTGGTTCTGGCCGCCGATTATCTGGCCAAAAACAACAGTGCCCCGACGCTTTTGATCGGCCACTCGCTGGGCGGTGCGGCAGTGCTGAAAGCCGCCGGGCTTATCCCTTCCGTCAAAGCGGTGGTCACCATCGGGGCCCCTGCCGACCCCGCCCATGTTATCCATAACTTCGGCAGCTCCTTGGATGAAATTGCACAACACGGTTCGGCCAGCGTTGAACTTGCGGGCCGCCCCTTTACCATTACCCAGAATTTCGTGACGGATGTATCCCAAACCAACCTGATCCCGGCCATTGCCAATTTGAAACGTGCGCTTCTGGTGTTGCATTCCCCCACGGATCAAACCGTCGGCATCGACAACGCCTCACAAATATTTAGCGCTGCAAAACATCCCAAAAGCTTTATCACCCTTGATCATACCGATCATCTGATCAGTAAAAAGGAAGACGCCGAATACGCCGCCGAGGTCATTGCCGCTTGGGCAGTACGCTACCTTGGTATTCACCAACCCGCCGCCCCCATCGGCGCCCCCGAGGGTATTGTGCGGGCATCAGAAGCAAATATGGATGGTTTTTTGCAAGACATTACCGCCGGGCCGTTACACCATTCATTGGCCGATGAACCCATCACCTATGGCGGAACCGATAAGGGCATGACGCCTTATCAATTCCTGTCCGCAGGGTTGGCTGCATGCACCTCGATGACCGTGCGGATGTATGCGCGGCGCAAAAAATGGCCGCTGCAAAGCATCCATGTCGATGTAACCCACGATAAAGTACACGCACAAGATTGCGAAACCTGTCAGGTAACGCAGGCAAAAGTGGATGTCTTCACCCGTCAAATTTACTTGTCAGGGCCGCTGGATGATACCCAAAAGCAGCGTTTGCTGGAAATTGCCGATAAATGCCCGGTGCATCGCACCTTGGAAGGCAAGATTACCGTCAAGACGATCCTAATGGCACCACAACCGGCTGCGGAACCAATCGTGTCATAAACAACAAGGGGTGGTGCCAAAGATGTCAAAAAACCACCAAGTTGATATACCCCTTTGGTGAAATATGGATTATGGTCGTCTTAAAAAACGGGCACATAGAATCGACATGGCAGCAACTGACCTCTTCAAGAACGACCAACCAGAAAAAAAATACGATGCATCCTCGATACAGGTGCTCGAGGATATGGAACATGTGCGCCTGCGCCCCGGCATGTATATCGGCGGCACTGATGACCGCGCCTTGCACCACATGGTGGCCGAGATCATCGACAATTCGATGGACGAAGCGGTTGCCGGCCACGCCAACTGGATCGAGGTCGAGTTGCACGGGAATTTCCATGTCACCGTGCGCGACAACGGGCGCGGTATTCCGGTGGATGCACACCCGAAAGACCCAACAAAATCCGCACTGGAAATTATTTTTTGCACATTGAATGCAGGTGGCAAATTTTCTGGTGACAGCTATGAGACCTCGGGCGGTTTGCACGGGGTTGGCTCATCCGTGGTCAACGCGCTGTCCGATCATGTGCGCGTCGAAGTAGCCCGTAACCGCGAATTGTTCGCGATGGAATTCTCAAAGGGGCTGCCGCAAGGCAGATTGGAAAACCTCGGGTCGGTTTTGAACCGTCGCGGCACCACCGTCACCTTTCACCCCGACCCAGATATTTTCGGCCCAAAGGCGCGGTTTAAGCCCAAACGCCTCTATGATATGGCTAAATCCAAGGCCTATCTGTTTTCAGGTGTGGAAATTCGCTGGAAATGCGCTTCTGAATGCTTAACGGACGGTGACAGCACGCCGCTCACTGACACATTCCACTTTCCAAACGGTCTGGCCGATTACCTGACCGAGCGCATGGCAGGGGCGTCGACCTATTCCGCGACACCTTTTGCCGGCAAGGTCAGCTTTGCTGAAAAATTCGGAGCCGCGCAAGTCGGCTCGGTTGAATGGGCGATCAACTGGACACCTGCACGCGACGCGTTCATGCAGTCCTACTGCAACACCGTCCCAACGCCAGAAGGCGGCACCCATGAAAGCGGTTTCTGGGCTGCCATCCTGAAAGGCATCAAGGCTTACGGCGAGTTGACAGGCACCAAAAAGGCCGCCCAGATCACCCGTGACGATGTCATGGGCGGCGGTTGTGCGCTGGTCAGCTGCTTTATTTCGGAGCCGAAATTCGTCGGCCAAACCAAAGACCGCTTGGCCTCAACCGAGGCCCAACGCTGGGTTGAAAACTCGGTGCGCGACCATTTCGACAACTGGCTGGCCTCTAACAATAAATCCGCCGGTGCCATCCTAGATTATCTGGTGCTAAAGGCCGAAGAACGCCTGAAACGCCGTCAGGAAAAAGAAACCGCGCGCAAGACCGCTACCAAGAAACTGCGCCTGCCCGGCAAGCTGACCGATTGTTCGCAATCTGCACGCGAAGGCACCGAACTGTTCATCGTGGAAGGCGACAGTGCTGGCGGCTCAGCCAAAATGGCACGGAATCGCAAAACCCAGGCGTTGCTGCCACTGCGCGGGAAAATTCTGAACGTTCTGGGTGCCGCATCCAATAAAATTACCACCAACAACGAGATTAGCGATCTTTGTCAGGCTTTGGGCGTGCAAATGGGCAGCAAGTTCAACATTGACGATTTGCGCTACGACAAGGTCATCATCATGACCGATGCCGATGTGGACGGTGCCCATATCGCCAGCCTGCTGATGACGTTTTTCTTTACCCAGATGCGCCCTATGATCGACGATGGCCACCTTTATATGGCCTGCCCGCCGCTTTACCGTCTGACCCAGGGTGCACGGCGCGAATACTGTATGGATGACGCGGCCAAAGATGCTTTGCTGGAAAAAGGTCTGGGCGGTCGTGCCAAAATAGAACTGTCGCGTTTCAAGGGCCTGGGCGAAATGGACGCCAAAGACCTGAAAGAAACCACCATGAACCCCGCAACACGGCAGTTGATCCGCATCAACATAGACGAAGACGAGCCGGGCGAAACCGCCGAATTGGTAGACCGCCTGATGGGCAAAAAGCCGGAACTGCGGTTTGAATATATCCAGCAGAATGCGCAGTTTGTCGAAGAGTTGGATGTTTAAATGTGTCTTGAGCTTCACTAGCGAATTGAATCTGCGGTTTTTATGACAGCGATACAATCAGATACTTATGGTAAATCAGTGGCGGAGGAAACGAACCCCGCATCCAACCCTCTCTCTTTTTTTATTGTGCATTTACAACGGCTTGCAGTTTTTTCGCCACCCGCTCATGCGCTTGAATCACAAATTTTCACATATCTTGGACATGCGGGCAATGCCTTATTTTCCAAGGGAAGAGCCATCGTCGCGTCTCTCTTTCAGGGCATTCGCAACCTGTCCAAATTATGAAACGGGGTGAACCACCTTCGCCGACAATTGCAAATTCAGCGAGGACAACACCTTAAGCACAGTTCCCAACTCGGGATTTCCCGAGGCGCTCAAGGCCCGGTATAGGCTTTCTCGGCTGACGCCCGCATCTTCGGCAACACGCGTCATCCC
>CAZMMG010000152.1:0-5793 GCA_964567355.1 uncultured Neptunicoccus sp. | reverse complement strand
GTGGTGGGGGTTGAAAACAACGATGTGCCACTGGTTGTGCACGCGCCCTCGAACAAAGCGGTAAAAGGCACCGAGTTCATTATGAAGGCGGTGGCGGAATTGCAAGACGAGGGCTTGAAATTCAAGTTCAAACCGATCACCGGCATGCTGCATGCGCAAGCCAGGGAATGGTATGCCAAATCCGACATCATCATCGACCAGATCATGATCGGTGCTACGGGTGTTTTAACCTTAGAGGCATGGGCCTTGGGTAAACCTTGCGTGGTTTATTTGCGCGAGGATCTGTTCAAGGATTTTTACAAATGCTCGGAGCTGCCCATAGCCAACGCCAATCCCGATACGATCAAGGACCAGTTGCGAAAACTGATCAAGGATTACGAGTGGCGGCAGGATCTGTCCAAAAGGGGTCGCAAAACCGTAGAGCGGTTTCATGACACGGATAAAGTCGTTAAAAAATTCATTCAGACCTATGAAGGTATGATGAAAAAAACCCCGGTGATACCGAAGGGAACGAAAGATGTGGATTATTTACAGGTTCAAGCGGAAGCATCGCAACGGTTGAGTGTTGTAAATAACATCAAGGCCAGACAGGTTACGCAGTTGAGGGCCGATTTGAAAAATGCGAAAGTAGTGGATACCGATGATTTGGCACTTCGCATGACCGGCTCTGAAAAGGTCGACCTGATCGGTAAAATACTGCCGTCGGTGATCGCGAAACCAATCGGTTGGCTGTATGCGTTGAAAAAGACGGTTAAGCCGAACAAGGCTAAACCGCTAAAAGACGCGGGCTGAACGTGGCGGGATTTTCGGTTATTATTCCGACCTGTAATAGGCAGATGGAAACCGACCGGGCGGTGATGTCGGTCTTGGCTCAAACCGAATTACCCGACGAGATTATTGTTGTCGATGACGGGTCAAATCCTGCGTATCAACCGCCTGACAGTTGCATAAAACTAATCCGGCACGACAAGTCTAAAGGGGCCGGGGCTGCGCGCAATTCTGGGATCAAAGCAGCCACTGGGCAATGGGTTGGTTTTTTGGACAGTGATGATCTTTGGCACATGGACAGAATTGCCAAAATCAAACCATATCTTTCACAAATGCAGGCCTCGACATCGGTGTTGGGCTGCGGATTTCATTATATCGACAAGCATAGGGGAACCGATCGAACCGTTATTCCCAAGGGGGCGGAAACTTTGGATGTTTTTGCATCCGGATGCTGGTTCAACCCCGGGTCTTGTGTGGTTGTCAGGCGGCAGGTTTTTGCGCAACTGGGATTCTATTGTGAAAACCTTGAACGGCTTGAGGATTATGAATGGTTTTTGCGGCTGGCGGGTGCTGGCGGGCATCTGATTGTGGCCCCCGAGGTTCTGGTCGACATCAACAAGGGTGCGCGGCCCAAACCGGATGTTATCCACCGTAGTTTGGAAATTCTTGATAAAACGGTAAAGGCCCTTCCTGTGCCAGCTCAGGCCAAGGCCCGGGCTTTTTTGGCATTGGAATTGGCCTCGGCCTATTGGTATTCAGGGGCGCACTTGCGGGCCTGTCTGGCTTTGCTGGTGTCTTGGTGTCATGCGCCAAGATTGCGGCTGCAACCAGTTCGTTAAAGCATCAGTAATTCAAAATATACCGGTGGTAACGGTTCAATAATAAAATCCCCAAATTCAAGGTGATGAGACTGATTAAAATAACATAAGGGGCAGAGGCATAGGACGAGTCGTAAGCGGGATAAAACCCGCTGCGCATAATGCCGACAAAATGAACAATCGGATTATACCACAAGTAAGATCGATAAGGCTCGGGTATCCTTTCGAATAAAAACAGCACGGCAGAAAGGATGAACAAGGGCCTGTTTATGACCGCCCATAACCGTTCCCAAAGCGGAAAGACCGAGAACAAGAAACAATTCAAACACCCGATTCCAAGCCCTAAAAGTGCAGCCAGGGTCAGGCTTAGGATGATGGGCGGAAAATTGAAAATGGTTTTTGTGTCATAAATCAGCTCAATGCCGCTTATGATGATGACGAAAACAATGATATGCACCAGAAAATTGATGATGAAGCGGGCAATAATCGCATCAACAAATGTAATCGCCGGATAAAACAGCAATTGGCGTGAAAACTTTATCGACGCCGCCACTTTGGTACTGATGTCTCGATAAACCAGAAACGGCAGCATTCCGGAAGCATAGAAAAGCGGAAAGTTTGATCCAAGTGCGGGGGTTCTGAAGGTCAGGGAAAACACCAGTGACAGAAAGGCAATTCCCAAAACAGGCACAAGAATGGCCCATAAAAACCCACCCGGTGACCGGCCATAAGTTGTGGCCATTTCTCTGAGGATCAGAGATAAAATGGCCCTTGCTGATTTAAAGCTTCTTTTTGACGGCATTTTTTCTACAAATCAACTTTCGGTTTTGTTAAGCACATATAATGTATATACCCATATAAAATATTAGCAAAACGGTTACTATGAATATCGAAAAAACAAATGAAGAACAACAATGGAAACCAAAGCCGAAAGGCCCTTGGGTGAAGTCTACCGCGCGGGTGGCCGGGCCACGCAAACGGCATATGATTTTGGTTTCCAGTTTTTTGTTTATGGTTTTACTCCCGATAGGGCTTGTTTACATTTATCTGTGGTATTGGGCCAATGATCAATATGCATCGGAAGTCGGGTTTACCATTCGAAGTGAAGAAGCCCGTACTGCCATGGATTTACTGGGGGGGCTCACGAATATTTCTTCAAGTTCGGGGGACGACTCGCGGATACTTTACGAGTATATTCAAAGTCAGCATTTGGTGAGATTAATCGACAAAAAACTTGACCTTCGAAAAATTTATTCAAAAGCGAAAGGTGATCCAATATACAATTTCGACACAACCGGCACGATTGAGGATTTGACCCGTTACTGGTTGAAAATGGTCAAAATACACCACGATTCTGGTGGTTTTATTGGGCTGCGGGTTCTGGCTTTTGACCCAGAAGACGCCCGCAGAATTGCGGCTGAAATTGTGAAGCAATGCAGTATCAAGATAAATCAGCTTTCTGCCATATCGCGCAATGATGCCACGAGCTATGCACGGACGGAATTGAATATCGCGGTTTCGCGATTGAAAAACGCCCGCGCGGCCGTTACAACATACCGAAACAAATACCAAATTGTTGATCCATCGGGGGAGTCGCAAAGCAAACTAGGCGTGCTTTCATCTTTGCAACAGGGGTTGTCCGAGGCCTATATTGAATTGGACCTACTGACTTCGACAACTGGTAAAACTGACCCCCGTGTCAAACAGGCACATCGCAAAATCAACGTAATCAAGGAGCGGATACATTCCGAACGAACGAAAGTCGGTTTGGCAACGGATGCCATTCCCGAGGGGTTCTCGGTAATATTGGCTGAATTCGAGGGCCTGACTATTGATCTGGAATATGCCCAGCAATCCTATTTGTCGGCTTTGACGGCACTCGATACGGCACAGGCGAATGCGGCGCGTAAAAGTCGCTATCTGGCAACTTATATTGAGCCGACCTTGGCCGAAAAATCTGAATATCCAAAGCGTTTAATGAATATCAGTTTGGTCGGGGTTTTTCTGTTTTTGTTCTGGTCGCTTTTAATTCTGGTCTATTTCAGCATTCGCGACCGGCGTTAGTCCCATGATCGAAATCCGGAATTTATGTAAAACCTATGTGCTTCACGGTGTCAAAAAAACTGTGGCAGATAATATTTCGATGACATTGCCGACAGGCAGCAGCATTGCCCTCATCGGGCGTAACGGGGCTGGAAAAACCAGCCTTTTGAAAATGATTGCTGGCACAATGGATCCCGATAGCGGCACCATTACTTCGGACGGTTCTATTTCATGGCCGGTTGGCTTTGCCGGTAGCTTTCATCCGGATTTATCGGGGGCGCAAAACACAAAATTCATCGCCCGTTCGCACGGCGTTGATACGGTTGATCTGTGTGATTTCGTTGAATATTTTGCCGAGCTTGGCAAACATTTCCGCTTGCCTATTCGGACATATTCGTCAGGTATGCGGGCGCGTCTGGCTTTTGGTGTGTCCATGGGCATAAAATTCGATACCTATCTGATAGATGAGGTCACATCCGTTGGGGATATTTCGTTTCGGGCCAAAAGTACGCTTGTTTTCAACAATCGCATGCATAGCAGCAGTGCCGTGTTTGTTTCGCATTCAATGGGAATGGTCAAAGCACTTTGCGACAGTGCTGCGGTTTTAGAAGGTGGTAAACTGACCTATTTTGCGGATGTTGATGATGCGATTGCATGCCATCTGGAAAATATGAAACGCAGCCCGCCCCAAATCTGAGCTGGAATAGGGTGGCAAAGCCAGAAACGTTTATGTGGTACCCGCGGCCGGACTCGAACCGGCACGGCCGAAGCCCAGAGATTTTAAGTCTCTTATGTCTACCATTCCATCACGCGGGCAGGCCTGATGTTCGGGCGCACATTCGCTTTTTCGCGTTCAATTGTAAACAAAGCAAATGGCAAAATCCGAAAAAATTTACATGGTTTATTTTCACCTATCCCGTTGCCATCCCTGTTGTCTGTGTCTACCACTTGGAAAAACAGAGATATTTTATGCCCACCCCTTATGACACCCCGTTAGACAGTGTAAAAAACAGCCTTCATCCGGTCGAGGTGCGTGATAACCTGCGCGGTATCCTATGGATGCTGGTTTCGGTTTTTGTCGCCAGCATCATGACCTTGGCCGTGCGCGTGGTGTCGCTTGAACTTAGCAGCGTGCAAGTAGTGCTTTATCGGTCGGCTATCGCAATTGTGCTGGTTGGGGCAATCCTTATCCTTGTTTCGCCTTTGCGCAAAAAACTGTCATTTACCAAACCTGCTCAACATCTTATTCGGGGTGCTTTGGTCGCCATTGCTACCCATTTCGGGTTTTACACCATTGCCACTGTTCCTTTGGCAACCGCCACGGTTCTGTTTTTTACCGCGCCGATTTTTGCCACACTTCTGGCGATGATTGTTCACGGCGAAACTATCGGGCCACGGCGCATATTGGCGATTTTTGCCGGTTTTGTCGGCGCGTTGGTGGTTTTGCGCCCGGGCTTTGGTGAGATGAATTTAGGCATGTTGACCGCAATGGGCAGTTCATTGTGTTTTGCCAGCGCGTTGACCATGTCGCGTAAACTGGCTGTGGCCGATGGCCCGCTCAGCACCTATTTTTCATCCATCGTAATTACCACGCTGCTGACAATTCCGATTGTCGGCACCGATCTGATTGTCCCCGATCTGGGGGCCACTTGGACTGCGCTTATCTTGGTCGCCCTGACCAGCATGGTGCGCGGCATTGCCGATATCGAGGCTTACCGCCACGCCGAAGCCGGCATATTAGCCCCTGTTGCTTATCTGCGTTTGGTGTTCATCGGTATTGCCGCCTATGTCATGTTCGGGGAAAAACCCGACTGGCAAACCTTGCTGGGGGCGGTGATTATTATCGGCTCCACGCTTTATATTGCCCAACGCGAGGCGGCTTTGAAGAAACGGGTGAAAGCTGTTTGATACGCTCGGCGGCCCAATCGGATTTCCTATTCAACCTATTGAAATTGCTTGATTAACCTTTGCAACACGTGGGCTTAAGCCGCCCTAAATTTTGCTCTAATACAAATATCGAAGCCCACGTGACTAAGGAGAAACGAGTAAGAAGACTTCAGCATGCAAAGAAAAAAAAAAACAAAATAAAAGAACACTCAAACAAAAAGAACAAACCACAAAACAACGAAGTAAGAAACAGAAAACATATCACACAAA
The DNA here is from genome assembly GCA_964567355.1 of uncultured Neptunicoccus sp. Taxonomy (GTDB): domain Bacteria; phylum Pseudomonadota; class Alphaproteobacteria; order Rhodobacterales; family Rhodobacteraceae; genus Amylibacter. Next base: position 7 of record CAZMMG010000152.1, on the reverse strand, counting down.
CACAGAA
>CAZMMG010000151.1:0-5872 GCA_964567355.1 uncultured Neptunicoccus sp. | reverse complement strand
GTCTTTGGTTATGCCCTAGCAGGCGGCTTCATACCCTGAAAATAACGGCTGCATATAAAACAAAACAATCAAACAAAAAGGGCTGGCGAAACGCCAGCCCTTTGAAAAATATAACAAGTAAATCAGCGTTTCGAGAACTGGAAGCTCTTACGCGCTTTGGCTTTACCGTATTTTTTACGTTCAACAACACGGCTGTCGCGGGTCAAGAAGCCTGCGGCTTTCAGTGCGGTGCGCAAGGATGGTTCATAAAGTTGCAAGGCTTTTGAGATACCGTGCTTTACCGCCCCAGCCTGACCTGACAGACCGCCGCCTTTTACCGTGGCCATCACGTCAAACTCACCGGTTACACCGGCGACAGAGAAAGGTTGCGCCAAGATCATTTGCAGCACTGGGCGAGCAAAATATGTGTTCATTTCACGACCATTAACAGTCACTTTGCCTGAACCCGGTTTAATCCAGACGCGGGCAACCGCATCTTTACGTTTACCTGTGGCATAAGAACGGCCCAGCTCGTCACGTTGTGGTTCACGTGTTATGGCGGCAGAAACAGCTTCAGCGGCTGAAATGTCACCCACGACTTCTTTTAAATCGTCCAATGATTTGATGTCGTCGCTCATGACTGGCTCCGTGTGTTTTTAGGGTTCATGGCTTTAACATCCAGAACTTCTGGGTTTTGGGCTTCATGTGGATGCTCGGCACCGGCATAAATCCGCAGGTTGCGCATTTGCTCACGCGACAAAGGGCCGCCCGGCAACATGCGCTCAACAGCTTTTTCCAACAGACGTTCAGGAAATTTACCTTCCAGAATTTGACCGGCAGTACGTTGTTTAATGCCGCCCGGATGGCCTGTGTGCCAATAATGGATTTTGTCAGAACGTTTCTTGCCCGTAAGCTGGACTTTGCCCGCATTGATCACGATCACATTGTCGCCCATATCCATGGAGGGTGTAAACGTTGGTTTATGCTTGCCGCGCAAGCGCATTGCGATAATCGATGCCAAACGGCCCAACACAACGCCTTCGGCGTCAATGATAAGCCATTTTTTATCAATATCAGCAGGTGTTGCTGAAAAAGTTTTCATGGGTTTCATACCTTTGGTGATAGCGCACATGTCGCGCTGAAACTGATAGGGGGGTTCTAAGGCTTTGATACGTCAAGTCAACACAGTAAAATCCATATTTTACCAACAAATTCAATGTGTTATAAATTAGGTATAATAATACCCCATATATTCACCGCTTTTGCGGGATCGAGTACGTCATATTTGCATGGGCAACAGGCGCGTTCTCCCCTTCGGAATACAACAACACATCACCCATCGACAATCTGCGCCCTAGCTTTAACACCCGTGCCTTACCGATCAAATCCGTATGTGCCGCAGGCTTGCGCATGAAATTGATCGCACAGTTGCTGGTCACACACAGGGCTTCTGGCCCGATCAAGGCGAGAGTGGCAATATAATAGCTCACATCCGCAAGGGCGAACATCGCCGGGCCTGAAACAGTGCCTCCGGGACGCAAATGCCGATCTTCAACGCGCATCCGCACAATCACTTCATTCACGGATAACGAGACCACTTCAAAATCCTTGTCGATCTGCGGGAACACTTTTTCCAGAAATGCCGTCACTTCCGCAATTGTCATCTTCAGTTCCATATGCCACCCTTTTGTAAACACACCAACTTTACTAAGGTTTTCCCCATGACCCAAGATATTTTACTGCGCCAAGATAAAAATGATGTCGCAATCCTGACATTAAACACACCTAAATCACTGAACGCCCTATCGGATGCGATGCTAGCCACGCTTCATGCCGAACTTGATAGAATTGCTGAAACCCCCGAGATTCGCGCGGTTATCCTGCGCGCCACCGGCAAAGCCTATTGCGCAGGCCATGACTTGAAGGAAATGACTGCCGCACGGACGGCGGAAGATGGCGGGCAGGCCTATTACGGCGATCTGTTTGAACGCTGCAGCGCCTTGATGCAGCGCATCCTGACCCTGCCGCAGCCAGTGATTGCACAAGTCCACGGCATTGCCGCTGCCGCCGGCTGTCAGTTGGTAGCCACTTGCGATATGGCAGTGGCAGCAGACACTGCACTTTTCGGCGTGAACGGCGTCAATATAGGTCTGTTTTGTTCCACCCCGATGGTGGCCCTGTCGCGCAACATCCCGCGCAAACGCGCCTTTGAAATGCTGACCACGGGGCGGTTTATAACCGCCGCCGAGGCCGCCGATTACGGTCTGATCAATATGGCAGTTTTCGAGGACGCACTGGATGCTGAGACCCTGAAGCTGGCGCAAACTGTTGCAGGCAAACTCGGCAAGGCTGTGAAAATTGGAAAACAGGCATTTTATGAACAACTTCAAATGCCTATTGACCAAGCTTACAGTTATACAGGTGCGGTTATGGCCAGCAATATGATGTACAAAGATACCGCCGAAGGGGTCGCAGCATTCTTGGAAAAACGCGCCCCAACTTGGAAAAATCCGTAAACTTTAACGCAGGCTTTGCCCCTTGGGATAGGTGGCGTTAAATACCGCCCGCAGCATCATAGTGATGACTATAATCGCCCCGATCTGATGGGTCATAGCAATATGCCATTGCGCCGCCTGCAACACCGTGGCAACGCCCAGAACCACCTGCCCCAGCACCGCAAGCATCATCCAGTTAAAGCCGCGTTTAACCACGGCCAGCGCAGAGCTTCGGCTTTTGAACCAGACAAAAATCGCCATAATAAACACACCATACCCCAGCATACGGTGGTTGAACTGCACCAATGCAGAGTTCTCAAAGAAGTTTGTCCAAAACGGCACATAATCAAAGCTTTCTGACGGCAGAAACTCACCGTTCATCATTGGCCAGTCAATATACCCGCGCCCCGCGTCAATGCCTGCCACCAAGGCCCCCAGCAACACTTGGGCAAAGGCCAATACCAGCAAAATTTTTCCCAGCCGCGCCAGACGTGCATCCGCCTGCCTACGGGATTGCAACAAACCCGCCTCGCTACGCCGCAGCAGCCAGACAAACCACGCGATGGTAGATAGAATAATAAAGGCCAGCCCTAAATGTGTGGCCAAGCGGTAAGACGCCACATCCACCATGTGCCCTGTCAATCCGGATGACACCATCCACCAACCAATAGCCCCTTGCAAACCACCCAGAAATCCGACCAGCAGCAAAGGTGCCCACCACCCACGAGGGATGCGTTTGGTTAAAGCAAAAAAGATAAAACCCGCGGCCCAAACCAGGCCTACAAAACGCCCAAGTTGTCTGTGTCCCCATTCCCACCAAAATAATTTCTTGAACTCATCCAACATCATACCGGCGTTTTGCAGGGTATATTCCGGTGAATTCTTATACTTATCGAACGCCATCGTCCAAGCGTAATCATTCATAGGTGGCATCGCACCTTTGACCAAAGCCCACTCGGTAATCGACAGACCACTGTCTGTCAGCCGTGTCAGACCGCCGACGATAATCATCAAAGCAACCAGGCCGAACAGGATCATCAGCCATATGGATATCGCCTTTCGTGCCCCGCCCTGCCCTTTGTCAATCAAACTTCCCTTGGGAACCGATTGCTTGGGCGTATCATCCAATACATCTTCGAAAATGCTACGCTTTTTGCTCATGGTACTGTCTCCATTTTGCGGTAATCTAGGGGGAATTCAGCAATGCCACAAGAACCCTAATCATCCTGCGGCTTTTTAACCAATGACCGGAACACACCGTGCAGAGTACGCACATCCGCGCCTGTCAACGGCATCCGTGAAAACAGGTTACGCAGATTTAAACGCATGCTTTCCGCCTTATCATCCGGCCAAAAAAACCGCCTGTCGCGCAGCCGTTCCTCTAGCCGCTCTGACAGTTTTTCAATCTCGATCCCGGTGGCAAACTCAGTGCCGGCCATAGCCATGGCCTCGGGTGGTAAATCCGTCCCCTGCCTGCGCCACTCGTAAGCCAGCAACAGCACGCATTGCGCCAGATTAAGCGAGGCAAAAGCCGGGTTCACCGGCACCGAGATCAGCGCATTGGCGCGCACCACATCGTCATTAGCCAGGCCGGCGCGTTCCGGCCCGAACAATATACCAACCTTTTTACCTTTGGCAATCAAGCCCCGCGCATGCGCCATGGCGCGTTCTGGCGTCATCACCGGTTTGGTCAGGTCACGGGCACGCGCCGTGGTCGCAAATACATAATGCAAATCATCACAGGCCCCAGCCGTGGTGTTTGTCAAGCGCACCTGATCCAGCACCCGCGCCGCCCCCGATGCCATGGTTGTGGCTTTTTGATTGGGCCAGCCATCGCGCGGCGCAACAATGCGCATCCATTCCAACCCGAAATTATACATCGCACGCGCTGCGGCACCGATATGTTCACCCATTTGCGGCTGCACAAGGATAAAACTCGGCTGTGGGCCGCTCCAGTCTACAGCCTGCGCATGATCTGTGCCTGACATGGTTTTGAGACTCCAAATTACATCTGGAGCGTGATACGCTTAGCGTAGTTCAAGTGCAAGCTACGACATCCATCATAAAGTTGTATACACTCGTATACCGCCCTTTCCATTTGCTGAAAGATGCGCTATCAGACCCCAAGTTCCAATTCCAAACACAGAAGGTTTCCCCATGACCAAGATCAAAGTAGACAATCCCATCGTTGAATTAGACGGCGATGAAATGACCCGTATCATCTGGCATTTCATCAAAGAAAAGCTAATCCTACCTTATCTTGATGTGGATCTGAAATATTATGATTTGGCCATGGAAGTGCGCGACGAAACCGATGACCAGATCACTGTGGATGCCGCCGAAGCGATCAAAAAGTACGGTGTTGGGGTGAAATGCGCCACCATCACACCTGATGAAGCCCGGGTCGAAGAGTTCGGCCTGAAAAAAATGTGGCCCTCGCCCAACGGCACTATTCGCAATATTTTAGGCGGGGTGATTTTTCGCAAACCTATCATTTGCCAGAACGTGCCGCGTCTGGTGCCCGGCTGGACAAAACCCGTTGTGATGGGACGTCATGCTTTTGGCGACCAGTATAAAGCCACCGATTTTCGCTTTCCGGGCTCTGGCAAAGTCACTCTAAAATTCGAAGGCGACGATGGCACAGTGATTGAACGCAAAGTGTTTGATGCGCCAAGTTCAGGCATTACAATGGCAATGTATAACCTCGACAAATCGATTTACGATTTTGCCCGCGCCTCTCTTAATTACGGGTTGAACATCGGTTGGCCGGTTTATCTGTCGACCAAAAATACCATAATGAAAGTCTACGATGGCCGCTTTAAGGATATTTTTCAGGAAGTCTATGAAGCCGAATTCGAAGCTGACTTCAAAAAAGCCGGCATCCATTATGAACACCGCTTGATCGACGATATGGTGGCCTCGGCCTTGAAATGGTCGGGCGGCTATGTCTGGGCCTGTAAAAACTACGATGGTGATGTGCAATCCGATACGGTTGCGCAGGGCTATGGTTCCTTGGGCTTGATGACATCACAATTGGTCACACCGGACGGCAAAATCATGGAAGCGGAGGCCGCCCACGGCACCGTGACCCGCCACTACCGCCAACACCAAAAAGGCAAAGCAACATCGACCAATTCGATCGCATCGATTTATGCTTGGACTGGCGGCTTAAAACACCGCGCCAAGTTGGATGACAACGCCGCATTGCTGCGTTTTGCCGAAACGCTGGAAAAAGTTATCGTCGATACGGTTGAAACTGGAAGCATGACTAAAGATCTGGCACTTCTGGTTGGACCAAACCAAAGCTGGTTGACCACCGAAGGTTTCCTAGAGAAAATCGATGCCAACCTGAACAAGGCACTGCTGGGATAAGCCTAACCAGACTAGCATCTATGAGC
>CAZMMG010000150.1:0-5875 GCA_964567355.1 uncultured Neptunicoccus sp. | reverse complement strand
TCATGGCGCGCAGCTCGGCACCGATCTGTTCGATCTGATGTTCGTCATTTCTACGCCGAGTGGCTTTGAACGAGGGTTGGCCTACCGCATTTTCCAGCATGAAATCACGCACGAATTTACCGTTTTGAATATCCGTTAGAACCGCTTTCATCCGCGCTTTGGTTTCTTCATATGGCAAGATGCGCGGGCCGGAAACATATTCGCCGTATTCGGCAGTGTTCGAGATCGAGTAGTTCATGTTGGCGATGCCGCCTTCATAGATCAGATCAACGATCAGTTTGACCTCGTGCAGGGTTTCAAAATAAGCCATTTGCGGCGCATAACCTGCCTCGACCAGAGTTTCAAAACCCATGCGGATCAGCTCGACCAGACCGCCGCACAATACGGCTTGTTCGCCGAACAGATCAGTTTCACATTCTTCGCGGAAGCTGGTTTCGATGATGCCCGAGCGACCGCCACCGATAGCGGAACAGTAGGATTTACCGATTTCCAGGGCTTTGCCAGTGGCATCTTGATCCACCGCGACAAGGCAGGGAACGCCGCCGCCTTTGACATATTCGCCGCGCACCGTGTGGCCCGGGCCTTTGGGGGCCATCATGATGACGTCAATGCCGGGTTTGGCTTCGATTAGACCGAAATGGATGTTCAGGCCGTGGGCAAAAGCGATGGCCGCGCCGTCTTTCAGATTGTCGCGGACGTATTTATTGTAGGTTTCAGCCTGTAATTCGTCGGGCATTGTGAACATGATCAGGTCACACCATGCGGCGGCCTCGGCAATTCCCATCACGTTCAGGCCTTCGGCTTGGGCTTTCTTGGCAGAAGCCGAACCTTCGCGCAGGGCAACAACTACATTTTTGGCACCACTGTCGCGCAGGTTCAGCGCATGCGCGTGGCCTTGGCTGCCGTAGCCCAGAATGGCAACTTTCAAGTTCTTGATTAAGTTCACATCGCAATCGCGATCGTAATAAACACGCATGATAACCTCCATAGATAAGCGAATTTGTTGCTTTATTATACCTGTTTGGCGGTAAGGTCGATTTCATAATTTGAATTATTAGAGTGATTGGTGTAAAAAACATTCGTAATAGTGCATTAAATGGAAAATATCATGCAACAGCTTGATGATCTGGACAGGCGTATCCTGCGCGCCTTGCAAGATGATGCCGCTTTGACTGCTGCCCAATTGGGCGCACGGGTGAACTATGCGGCCGCGTCCTGTTGGCGTCGGGTGGAGCGGATGGAGCGTGACGGCATTATCAGCGCGCGCCAGATTGTGATTAATCCCAAAGCCTTGGGCTATGCGGTTGAAGTGTCCTTGCGCATCACTTTGGACAAGACCCAAAGCAATGCGTTCGATTTGTTCATTGCGGCGGCGCATGACATTCCCGAGGTTAACGAAATCCAGACTTTTCTGGGACGTGTCGATGTGCGCCTGAATGTGCTGGCCCGCGATATGGCGCATTACCAGCAGATTTACCGCAGCCGCATCCTGAACCTGCCGCATATTGCCGATATCGAGGCTTTGATGCTAATCTCGAACGTGCTGAACCGCGAGGTTTTACCGCTGTGATCGACCTTGACGATACCGACCGCGCTATTTTGCGCAGCTTGCAGGCAGACGGCAGCCTGTCCGCCGCTGCCCTTGCCAAAAAAATCGACCTGTCGCAACCGGCGGCATGGCGCCGGGTGAAACGGTTGGAACAGGCGGGTATTATTACGGGGCGCCGGGTGGTGCTGGACAAGGCAAAGCTGGGTTTCGGGGTGACAGTGTTTCTGGGGGTAAAACTGGCCACCAAGGGACGGGTTTCGCTAGAGGATTTTGAACGCGCAGTTTGTGCCATACCCGAGGTGCAGCTGGTGCAACATGTGCTGGGGCGTTACGATTACCGCCTGCGGGTGGTGGCGCGTGATATTCCCGATTTTGAACGGGTGTTGCGCCGCCGCATCATGACCTTGCCGGGGGTGGGCGATGTGGAAGCCAATGTGCTGTTAACGGAAGAAAAACGCGATATTGCTTTGGGTTAACACTCGACAGGGCGCGGGTGATCTGCGATCAATTCTGTAATTAATGAGAGGTTGCAAAAATTATGTTCGTTTGGATTTTGAAAATACTCGCGTATTTTTGGCTGGTGGTAACTGTCCTTAACGCTAGTATTAAGTTATTTGGTAGCTTGGAGATGGTGCATCTATATGCCGGTTCAGACAGACACCTAGACACAGATTTATTAGTGATTGCTTTTTGTATTATCTTTTTGGCACTTGCTTTTATCATAGAAAAACTTGACGCGATTATGTCGGAACTTAACTTAAAGGAGCATTAAAATGTCTGCCCTATTGCCCAACGTCGATCCCGATGGATTGCTTGAATTTTCCGTGGTTTTCACCGACCGTTCGCTGAACCATATGTCGGCGCAATTCCAAGGTGTTATGCGTGATATAAACGAGATGCTATTAGGCGTTTACAACGCGAAAGCCTGCGCCATTGTCCCCGGTGGCGGCACCTACGGGATGGAAGCGGTGGCACGGCAATTTGCCACCGACCAAAAGGCGTTGATCCTGCGCAATGGCTGGTTCTCTTTCCGCTGGACCCAGATATTTGAAGCCTGCAATATGCCATCCGAAGAGTATGTGATGAAAGCGCGGCGCACCGGCAATGCCCACCAATCCGCTTTTGCACCAGCACCGATCGAAGATGTTGTGGCCAAGATCAAGGCGGAACAACCCGCTGTGGTATTTGCCCCGCATGTTGAAACATCCAGCGGCATGATCCTGCCTGATGACTATATCAAAGCGGTTGCCGATGCGGTGCATGCGGTGGGTGGCCTGTTCGTGCTGGATTGCATCGCATCGGGCTGCATTTGGGTGGATATGGCGGCAACTGGCGTCGATGTGCTGATTTCCGCACCACAAAAAGGCTGGTCGGCCTCGCCCTGTGCCGGGCTGGTAATGCTGAACGATGCCGCGATTGCGCGGATGGCGGAAACCGAAGGCAGCAGTTTTGCGCTCAATCTGAAAACATGGGCTAACATCATGAACGCTTATACCAGCGGCGGTCATGCCTATCATGCGACCATGCCGACGGATGCGTTGAAGGATTTTCGCGATACCATGCTGGAAACCCGCGACTACGGCTTTGACAAGCTGAAGGTTGCGCAACAGGAATTGGGTGACAAGGTGCGCAGCGTGCTTACCAAGCGCGGCTTCCCTTCTGTGGCAGCCAAAGGCTTCGATGCGCCGGGCGTTGTGGTCAGTTACACCGATGATGCAGGCTTGCAAAACGGCAGCAAATTTGCCGCCAACGGTGTTCAAATCGCTGCCGGTGTACCGCTGCGCTGTGACGAGCCTGCTGATTATTCCACCTTCCGCCTAGGTCTGTTTGGCCTCGACAAGCTTTATGATGTGGATGCAACCGTGGCACGTTTGGAAGCGGTGCTGGATCAGGTCAGTTAAACGCTGCCCAGCCCTTTACGCATCAGGGATTTGCGCACCGGCGCAATCCCGTGTAGGGTTTGCAGCCCCTTAAGGCGCAAGGATTTCAGGGTGTCACTGTTGGTCATCGCGGCGCGGTTCAGCAGGTTAACGCCGTTCACCCGCAGCTTGATGTCCCCAAAACGCGCCTTTTGATAGGCGGCCAGCATTTGGGGGCTGCCGATACTATCAGGGTTCTCAAGGCTAAGATCCAGCAGGCACTGAATATCGGTCAGGCTCATGTTCAGCCCCTGCGCCCCTATGGGGGGAATAACATGGGCGGCTTCGGCAATCAGGGCGGTGCGCGGGCCGTATAGACGATCTGCCAGACGGCTGATAATCGGCCAGACCATGCGGCGGCTTTCCAGTTTTAAATCACCCAATATGCCGCAAGACCGCATATTTGCTGCCTGCGTGAAAGCGGCGTCATCCAGTGCCATCAGTTCGGCGGCTTGTGGGCCTTTTTCCATCCAGACCACGGCGGAATAGTGTTTGCCGTCTTGATCATTTAAAGGCACCAATGTGAACGGGCCGCCGTCGCGGTGTATCTCGGTTGATACGTTTTCATGGGCGCGTGGGTGTGACACGCAAAACACCACCGCCTTTTGCCCGAAGCGCCAGGTTTTTGCGCCAATCCCCAGCCTTTCGCGGGTCGGCGAATTGCGTCCGTCAGCCGCCAGCACCAGTTTGCAGTCGACCTGCGCTTGATTGGACAGTTGCACATGCGCACGTTCAAGGCGCGGTGTGATGTGTTTGGTTTTGACCCCTGTCAGAAATGTAACCCTGTCCAGCTCTTCGATGCGGGTCAGCAATTCACGGCGCAACAGCCAGTTGGACAGGTTCCATGCAAAAGGTTCGGCTGAAATTTCGGAAGCGACGAAATCCGCCACTGTGCGCAGTTCGTTGATTTCGCCTCCCGCGTCGGCCAACCGCATGATGTCCAGAGGGGCGGCATAAGGTTCCAGATGCGCCCAAACCCCTGCGGATTTAAGCGTGTTGCGGGCCGGTTGTAAAAACGCGGTGCTGCGCAAATCGGTTTTATCCGTATCAGATACGGTAACCGGCGGGGCAGGGTCGACGCAGATCACATCAAAGCCCGCCGCGCCAAAGGCACAAGCCGCCGTCATGCCGGCTATGCCGCCGCCCGAGATCAAAATATCTGTGCTGATACGTTCCATGCGGTGACTTTAGGCTGAACGGGCGGTGACGGAAAGGTCTGATAGCCGCGACAGAAAGTCCGTCAAATCATTGGTTTGATACTGGATGAACGGGTGATCTTTATACGGGCCGACAAGCACGGTTTTCATTCCCATGGCATGCGGTATTTCCAGATTGCGTGCGTCGTCCTCGAACAGGGCGGCGGTTTTCGGATTGACCCCGTCAAGTGCAAAGACGCGCTCATAGGCGATGCGTTTCGGCTTTGGCGCGTAGCCTGCATGTTCCACCCCGTAGAGAGCGTCAAATATACCTCCAAGCCCGCGTGCGCGTGTCACCCGTAGCGCGTGTTCGCGCGACCCGTTAGTGTAAACGATTTTACGGCCCTCTAGTTGTTCGATTGCCGTGCGCAGCCCGTGGTCGGCCTTGACATGCGACAGATCGATTTGGTGAACCGCATCCAGAAACGGATCGGGGTCAAGGCCGTGAACTTCCATCAAGCCCGCCAAAGTGGTGCCGTAAGCCGCCCAGTAATCTGCGCGTAATTTATTGGCTGTCGGGTGATCCAAATTCAGGCTGTCCATGACATATTCGGTCATCAGTACGTCGATTTGATCGAACAGCGCATCCGAGGGCGGATAAAGCGTGTTATCAAGGTCGAACACCCAAGTTGTCACATGTGAAAAAGCCTGTTGCATATGGGCACAGTATTGGGCCACCTTGGCCGCGTCTAGGAGGAAATATGGCAGATAAGCTGGATTGGCAGGGTAGCGTCGGCAAAGAATGGTCAAAACGCATGGACGGGCTTAACTGCTTGTTGGGGCCTGTGGGGGATGCGGGCATTTCTGCCTTGGGCGATGTCGCCGGTAAACGGCTGCTGGATGTGGGCTGCGGGGCGGGCAGTACAAGCCGCACTTTGGCAGCACTTGGGGCGAATGTGACAGGTGTGGATGTGTCAAAAGACCTGTTGGCTTTGGCCAAACAGGATGGTGGGGCGGATTTTTTGTTGGCGGATGCGGCATCGGCCCCGTTGGGCGGGCCTTACGAGGCGGTTTATTCGCGTTGCGGTGCGATGTTTTTCGACGATGCAACGGCCGGGTGGGCGCATCTACGCGGGGCAGCTGCCCCCAACGCTGGTCTGTCGATCGTCTGCTGGGTTCGGGGGGCTGAAACTGGCCGGGCCTCGATCCCCCCGACCCCGGCGCGTCCGCGTTTGGGGGAGGGTCGTCGCGGGCCGGGCCCCGGAGGGTTG
>CAZMMG010000149.1:0-5901 GCA_964567355.1 uncultured Neptunicoccus sp. | reverse complement strand
CGCTCGTGCCCCCCCAGCCAGTCCCCGGAGGCCGCCGTAGGTCACGCCCCGCTCCCCCCTGTGCTTGGGGGTGGCTTATCCGTCTGAGCTTGGGCGCGGGCGGGTGGTTGTTTTTGCTGGCGTTGCTGGCCTCGCTTGCCCTTGGCGCGATTACGGTGATGCAGATGCAGGTAAATAACAGCCTTGCGCGTGCGGGACTGGATGCAAGCGCTGTTATTACCCATAAATCAAGCCGCCTTAACGTAGCGGGCCCCAGCAAGAACCGCACCACGACCTACACGGTTCGCTACAGTTTCACGACCGCTGACGGCACCCCGACGCAGGGCGTCCAGAATGTTAGCAAAGCATTTTTCGACAGTGTTGCCGTAGGCGATCAACGGCCCGCACGGTATTTGCCCGCGAACCCGAAAACCGCCGAGGTTCAGCTTGGGCGCGGCAAACAGGCAAGCAGCGGGTTTTTGACAATCGCAGCTCTGTTGTTTGTGGTCGGGCTTGGTGGCATGTTCATATGGCTGCGCCGCGCGCAGGCCAAAATCAGCCTGCGCGAAACCGGTGACATGCGCCGCGCCAAGGTGATGGCCCGCGATCTGATCGAACGCAAATCAGCGGCGGCAAAACATGGCCGCGCCATTTGGCGTGATGGTGATATCACCGGACAAACTGGCACATTACCGGTAGGCAGCCTGCCTGATGTGGGACAGATGATCACGATTTACGCAGCCCCGACAGGCAAACCCGCGATTTGGGAAGGCGAAGTCGGCACACGGTAGTAACCCGGCCCGATAAATCTGCAACGATTCACCAAGTATTAACCACGCGCTGCCACACTCGGCAGATGACACAGAAATCGCTGCCCCTTACGCAAATACCGAAAACCCGGACTGATCTGATAAACTGGATCCGCCTGATCCGATCACGCCGTGTCGGCCCTGCCACGTTTCACCGCCTAATGCGCACGCACGGCTCGGTTGAAGCCGCTCTTACAGAATTGCCCACTATCGCCAAACAGGCAGGTGTCAGCAATTACGCGCCCTGCCCGTTCGATGTCGCCGAAGCCGAACTGCGTGAGGCCGAGCATAAGGGCTATACCGCTTTGTGCTTTGGGGCCACCGATTATCCCGCATTGCTATCTGAAACCACAAACGCCCCACCGCTATTGTGGGCCAAGGGCAATCTTCAATGTCTAACCAGACCCATTATCGCGCTTGTAGGCGCGCGAAACGCCTCTAGTTTGGGACGGCGCATGACCCGCCTTATGGCGACGGGTCTGGCCGAGGCCGGTTTCAGTGTTGTATCCGGCCTGGCACGCGGTATTGATGCCGCTGCCCATGCCGCAACCTTGAAACAAGGCACTATTGCAGTGGTCGCGGGCGGATTGGATGTTTTTTATCCGCGTGAAAATCAGGGGCTTTACCAAAACATCCCCGAACACGGCTTGTTATTAAGCGAACAACCCGCAGGTCTGATCCCGCAAGCCCGCCATTTTCCCATCCGCAACCGTATCATTGCAGGGCTGGCGCAAGCCGTGGTGGTGATGGAAGGGGCGGCGCGTTCCGGCAGCCTGATCACCGCACGCGATGCGCTTGATCTGGGCCGCGAGGTCATGGCGGTGCCGGGGCACCCGTTTGACGGGCGCGCGGCAGGTTGCAATTTTTTGATCCGTGACGGGGCCACATTAGTGCGCACGGCCAAGGACGTGATAGACGCGCTTGCCCTGCAAACCCAGCAACAATCGGGCAAAAAAGTAACGCCACCGCCCAACCGTAATAAGGTCATGGATACCTCAACCGCAGAAGCGCACGCCAAAATCCTGAACCTTCTCGGCAGCGCGGCTGTCACAGAAGATCTTGTCATCCGCGACAGCGGTCTGCCGGCACGTACCGTGTCTCAACATCTGATGGATTTAGAATTACAGGGCCGGATCGAGCGCCAACCGGGGGGGCTGTTGTCCCTCGCAGGTTAAAGACAACCACCCAAACCACACATTAAATTGACCATCTAAATACACCCCATTGACATTGCCCCCCTTGCCGACACATCTATTGCGCCCAACGGACCCTCGGTGAATCGTGAAGGAAATTGCATGCCAGTTGTTGTTGTAGAGTCTCCCGCCAAAGCCAAAACCATCAATAAATACTTAGGCGACAACTACACAGTTCTGGCCTCTTACGGCCATGTCCGCGACCTGCCGCCTAAAAACGGTTCGGTCGACACCGACAACGCATTCGAGATGAAATGGGAAATTGCAAGCGACAGTAAAAAGCATATCAAGGCCATCGTTGACGCACTAAAAGACGATAACGAACTGATTTTAGCTACCGACCCCGACCGTGAGGGTGAAGCCATTTCATGGCATCTCGAAGAAACTCTGCGAGCCCGCAAAGCGATCAAAAAATCCACCCCGGTCAGCCGCGTCGTATTCAACGCCATCACCAAAGATGCCGTCACCACCGCGATGAAACACCCGCGCGAAGTGGATATGGAACTGGTCGAAGCCTATCTTGCACGCCGCGCATTGGATTATCTGGTGGGCTTTAATCTGTCGCCAGTATTGTGGCGCAAACTGCCCGGTGCCAAATCCGCAGGCCGGGTACAATCGGTCACCCTGCGTCTGATCGTCGAGCGCGAAATGGAAATCGAAGCGTTCAAAAACCGCGAATACTGGACTGTTAAAGCAGCCCTGACCACCCCGCGCGGCCAAATATTTGACGCCAGCTTGCGTACTCTGGCAGGCACTAAACTGGACAAGTTCGATATAGAAAATGCAGCCGCGGCCGAACTTGCGGTTCAGGCAATCAATTCGCGCGACCTAAGCGTCTCGTCAGTCGAAGCAAAACCCGCCAACCGCAACCCGTCGGCCCCGTTCATGACCTCGACCCTGCAACAAGAAGCCAGCCGCAAATTCGGCTTTGGTGCGCGCCAAACCATGTCCACGGCCCAGCGGCTTTATGAAGCGGGCTACATCACCTATATGCGGACAGACGGCATTGACATGGCCCCCGAAGCAATCACCGCCGCTCGCGCTGCAATCACTGATTTTTACGGGACAGATTTTGTATCCAAAGAACCCCGCGTTTACAAAAACAAAGTCAAAAACGCGCAAGAAGCCCACGAATGTATCCGCCCGACGGATATGACGGCAAAACCCGATAGCCTATCGCGGCTGGAAGCCGACCAGCGCAAGCTTTATGATCTGATCTGGAAACGCACTATTGCCAGCCAGATGTCCAGCGCGAAAATGGAACGCACCACGGTTGACATCACCTCTGAAGATGGCCAGATCGGTCTGCGCGCAACCGGTCAGGTAGTTGTTTTCGAAGGGTTTTTAAAAGTTTATGAAGAAGGTCGCGACGATACGGTCGTAGATGAAAAAGACAAGCGTTTACCACAAATGGCAATGGGCGATCCGCTGGACAAAAAATCGGTCACCCCCGAGCAACATTTCACCCAACCGCCGCCGCGTTACACCGAAGCCTCATTGGTCAAACGCATGGAAGAACTCGGCATCGGTCGTCCGTCCACCTATGCCTCGATCGTGACCACAATTCAGACCCGCGAATATGTGCGAAGTGAAAATAAACGCCTTCACCCCGAGGACAAGGGACGTCTTGTAACCGCCTTTCTGGAGAATTATTTCCGCCAGTATGTCGGCTATAACTTCACCGCCCAACTAGAAGAAGAACTGGACGATATTTCTGGTGGCCGTGAAAATTACAAAGATGTCCTAAGCCGTTTCTGGCGTGATTTTTCCGCCGCCATTGCCGAAACAGCCGATCTGCGGATCACTGAAGTTCTGGAAAAAATTAATGAGTTTCTGGAACCGCACCTGTTTCCACCCACCGAGGACGGCACTGATCCTCGCATTTGCAAAAACTGCGGCAATGGTCGTTTGTCCATGCGCACCGCGCGATCAGGCGGCGCCTTTATCGGCTGTTCCAACTATCCCGAATGCCGTTACACGCGGCCTATTTCGGGCGAAGTCGAAGGCGGCGATATTGCCGGGCCTGACGGCAAAGAACTGGGTGTCGATGAAAACGGTATTGCCATCACCCTGCGCACCGGGCGCTTTGGCCCTTATGTGCAACGTGGCGATGCCACCGAAGAAATCCCCAAACCGCCGCGTGCCTCGATCACCAAAGGCAGCGATTTATCTGCCGTGACACTGGATCGCGCTTTGCAACTGTTATCCCTGCCACGCCGTGTCGGCGATCACCCCGAAGGCGGCTATATTGACGCGGCCATCGGGCGTTACGGGCCTTATGTGATGTGGCAAAAACCACTGGAAGAAGGCAAAAAAACCGCACAGAAAATCTATGCCAATATCAAAGACCCCGAAGAGGTGTTTGTGATCGGCATGAACCGCGCGGTTGAACTGATCACCGAAAAAGCCAATAAAACTGGGCGGGGTGCGGCAGCAACACCGCTGAAAGAACTGGGTGAGCACCCCACTGAGGGTGGCGATTTGAACGTGATGGACGGGCGTTACGGGCCATATGTGAAATGGGGCAAGATTAATGCCACCCTGCCCAAAGACGTAGAGCCTGCCGATATTACGCTGGAACAGGCGGTTGAACTGGTCGACGCCAAGGCGGCCAGCAAAGGCAAACGCAAAAAGGCCGCGCCGAAAAAGAAACCTGCGGCTAAAAAGAAACCCGACGCCAAGAAAAAACCAGCCCCAAAAAAGAAGCCTGCGGCCAAGAAAGCACCAGCAAAAAAGACATTGGCAAAAAAAGACGGCTAAATCCTGAATAATTTACCCGGGCCTGCAATTGGCCCGGTGGCACCCGCAAGCCGGTGCAAATGCCATGCAAAGGCGGAATTGCTGGAGATAACGGGTTTATCAAGCGCGGTTTCGGCAGCTTCGATCACCCCGAATGTGCGCAAATTGGTGCAGGACGCAAATACCGCATCGCACTCCCCCGCCCCCACTTGCAACAGGCCCTCCAATGTGGCGGCTTCGGTGATCCGTGCGACCTTGTGATCCTGTTCTTCCTCGAACGATCCAAATGCGCTGACCGTCAATCCGTTTTCCTTTAACAAGGTACACATCGCTTCGGACACATCGGCGCGGTAGGGTGTGAGCATGCCCAGACGGGTCACCCCCAGCGCATCACAGGCCGCAATAACCGCCGAAATAGGATCGGTTACGGATGCCTGCGGGAACTGTTTCTGCACGATTTTTGCCACCTGGGTCGCGCCGATAATCGTAGCCCCCGAGGTGCAACCAAATCCAATGGCGCCAAACTCCGTATGGCGTGGAAACAAAGACACTGACGCGGGCAGTGCCGCTTCCATACGTGCCAAGGTTTCGGGGGTAACACAAGGGTCGAACGGAATGCGGCTGTGATACAGGCTTTTGCCGGTTTTCGCGGTAATCTGGCGCAATTCAGGCTCCAGCGTTTCATCGGTCGATAAAACCACCACGCCCAACGCGCCACTGCCGCCATATCCGCTATCGCTGTCAAATGTCAGCTTCATGCGATCACCGGTAATTCTGCGGGGGCGCGTTTCGTCAACAAAACCGGGGCGTCATCCGTGATCAAAATATTCTCTTCATGCACCATCATTTTACCTTTTGACAGGGTCAGGCTTGGCTCCAGTGTCATCACCATACCCGGTTGCAAAACCGTATGATCAAATGCCGCGATCGAAGGGTACTCCGTCAACTGGATGCCCAAACCATGGCCATAACGCCCGACATTTGAAGACCCGCCGCCCAAGGATTTATGCATCGCACTAAAAAGATCGGCACAAGTTTTCCCGGCATAGGCGGTTTGCAAGCCTACTTCAGTGGCATTCCACAGCTTTTCATACCCCCTTTTAGCGGCGTCATCCGCAAAACCTATGGAAAAATTGCGGTCAAAATCGCAAAAATACCCTTGTAAACAGGCCCCTGTATCC
>CAZMMG010000148.1:0-5966 GCA_964567355.1 uncultured Neptunicoccus sp. | reverse complement strand
ATCTGGTGGATCTAATTGAATCTAATTGAGTCTGGACCCTAGTTTACTGGTTTAGCAAAAGTCGTAACAGTGCAACAAATCAATTCGGGGTAAGTCGCGGATATTGAATTTGAGTTGCTTAAAATCTGTTTGTACACACCTGATAAACCCGACTTGGGGATGCTTTGCTATTTTCAAGCGGTGCGAATAGTTTGCCCATTTGGAAGGGTGACCCTACACCTTGTGTTCACGCCACAGCGTATAGGCCCCCATGCCGATGACAATGGCCATGCCCAGCAGTGTCCAGCCATCGGGGATGTCGCCCCAGATCAGCCAGCCCAGCAATATCGCCCAGATCATCACCGTATAGCGAAACGGGGTGACGGCTGCCACCTCGCCTATGCGCATGGCGGCTATTGCCGAATAATACCCGGTAGACAAAAATACCGCTGCAAGAGCAAGATAGGCCAGTTGGGTTGTTGTTACCGGCATCCAATTCGTGAACAGAAACGTGATTAGTCCGCTGACAAAAGTTATTGCGACAGCGGTGATGAAAGACACCAGTAAAGAGGATACCTCTTTGGTAAAACGCCGCGAAATCAGATCGCGCCATGTGACGAACAACACGGCTGCAAGACCCAAAAGGGCATAGGCGTTAAAGCCGCTCGCGCCCGGGCGGATGATGATCAACATGCCGACAAAGCCGACAAGGATGGCGACGGTCCGGTGCCAGCCGAAATACTCGCGAAAGAAAATGGCAGCGGCGACCGAGACGGTCAGCGGTAGGGCTTGCAGCATGGCTGTGATATTGGCAAGCGGCATATGGATCAGGGCGGTTAGAAAAGCCAGAGTTGCGCCAACCTCGGTCACGGTGCGCCACGCTATGCGTTTTTGATCGGCTTTATCGGGGATGTTGCGAAAGGTGCCGCTGGCAAAGGCAAACAGGCCGATAAAAAGGATGGCAAACAAGCCGCGAATGAAAATCGCCTGATATACATTCATGTTTGCCGCCACATACTTGACGGTCGCGTCGTTCAGCACAAAAGCGGCCATCGAGCTGCACATGAATGCGGCGCCGATCATATTGTCTGTTTTAAGAAATTTCATCTGTGAAGTGTTACGCGATTTGGCAATTCAATGATCCAATGCTTTGGTTTGGGCATTCACTCCGTCAGCCGGCGTAATTCGAGCCTTCTGCATCAAGTATGGCTTTCAGTTCCGCGAGGTGTTTTTCGGCCTGACCCGGGAAAACCGATGCCTCTTGTGCGGTTTTTTCAGCGATTTCGTTCGAAAGTACCCGCAAGGGTTGGCCAGTTTGCAAGGCGCGGATATAGGTTTCGGCGGCGCGCTCAAAATAGTACATGCGGTTGAACGTATCGGCGACGCTGTCACCGATCACCATCACGCCGTGATTACCCATAATCATTACTTTGTGCTGGGGGTTTTCGAACAGTTTCGCACAGCGTTCGCCTTCGTTGCCGATGGCAAGACCGCCGTAGTTTTCATCAATCACATAGCGGTTGAAAAATGTGGCAGTGTTTTGGTCGATCGGGGGCATGGTGCTGTCGGCAAGACTGGCTAGAACGGTCGCAAAAATGGAATGCACATGCATGGCGCAACGGGCCTGTGGACACATGCGGTGGATAGCGCCGTGTAGCCCCCATGCGGAAGGGTCGGGGGCATCGGGGCGGTTCATTGTTTCGGGGTCATTGGCATCCAGAAGCAGCATATCGCTGGCTTTGATCCGCGCGAAATGCATCTGGTTCGGGTTCATCAGGAATTGGCTGCCGTCATCGTTTATGGCCAAGCTGAAATGGTTGGCAACGCTTTCGTGCATATTCAGGCGTGCGGTCCAGCGAAAGGCGGCGGCCATATCACTGCGATCCACATTATAGGACATATTGGGCAGGCGTGTAACGGTGTCTGGCATGTGTGATTCCTCCTATAGGACAGGAAACGCTAAAATATGTGATTTACCTAATAAAAAACCGACCCTGCGAGGTCGGTTTTAAGGGTTAAAAGATTTTTCCCGTTTGTTTTAGAAGTGGTAAGCACTTTCGCCGTGACTGGCTTGATCCAAGCCTTGGCGTTCAGCGTCTTCATCAACGCGTAGTCCGATAAATCTGTCGATCAGTTTGAATAGAACAAAGCTGATCAGCCCGCCCCAAACAAGGGTAACGGCAACGGCTTCGGTTTGGATCCATGTCTGGCTTGCGATTGAGAAATCGGCACCACCTGTGCCGCCCAGCCCGGGCGCGGTGAAGATGCCGGTGCCGATGGCCCCGATGATGCCGCCGATGCCGTGGATGCCGAACACATCAAGACTGTCGTCATAACCGAATTTGTTTTTGATCGGGCCGACGAAAAGATAGCAACCAAGAGAGGCTATTGCACCCAGTGCTATCGCGCCGACCGGCCCGACAGAACCGGCGGCAGGGGTGACGGCGACAAGGCCTGCGACCATGCCCGATGCTGCACCAAGCAATGAGGCTTTGCCGCGCGTCAGGCCCTCGATGATTGACCAGGCCAAAATCGCACCGGCAGTGGCGGTAAAGGTGTTGATCATTGCCAATGCGGCCCCGCCGTTGGCTTCCAGATTGGAACCGGCGTTAAAGCCGAACCAACCGACCCACAAAATGCCCGCGCCAACCAGCGTCAGGGTCATCGAATGCGGTGCCATCATGTCCTTGCCGAAACCGATACGCGGCCCGATCACTATCGCACCCATCAGGGCCGCGATGCCTGCATTGATATGCACAACCGTGCCGCCGGCAAAATCAAGGGCGCCAAGGTTAAACAGATATCCCGAGCCGTCCCAAACCATATGGGCGATGGGAAAATAGACTAGTGTGACCCACAGGACAACAAAAAGCATCAGGGCGGAAAACTTGATCCGTTCGGCAAAGGCCCCGACAATCAGGGCTGGGGTAATTGCGGCGAATGTCATTTGAAAGGCGATGAAGACATATTCGGGGATCACCACGCCGTCGGTAAAGGTGGCTGACATCGAATTCATGTTGACGCCTGCCAGAAACAGTTTGCCGGTGCCGCCCCAAAAAGCGCCGGTGCCACCGCCAAAACTGAATGAGTAGCCGTAAAACACCCAGATCACCATCACAAGGGCGGTGATGGTGGTGCATTGCATCAACACCGAGAGCATGTTTTTCGAGCGCACAAGCCCGCCGTAGAACAGGGCCAAACCCGGCAGGATCATCATCAGAACAAGCAGTGTCGAGACCATCATCCAGGCGACATCGCCTTTGTCCATGGTAGCCTCGACGGTTTGTGCCATCACGGCAGCCGGCAGAAAACAAAGCAGGGCACACGGGGGCAGGATCGAAAGTTTACGTTTCATTGGATTACCTTTCAAAAGGGTTATAATGCGTCGACGCCGGTTTCGCCGGTGCGTACACGCACGGCGTCTTCAACGTTAAGAACAAAGATTTTACCATCACCGATTTTACCGGTTTTGGCCGATGTCTCGATGGTGGACAGGATGGTTTCGACAAGAGCATCGGGGACAACCAGCTCAATGCGAGTTTTGGGGACGAAATTTACGGCATATTCTGCGCCTCGGTAAATTTCGGTGTGCCCCGATTGTGCCCCGTAGCCCTTGATTTCAGTGACCATCATACCTGTGGCCCCGGCAGAAGTCAGGGCTTCACGCACGCCTTCCAGTTTGAACGGTTTAATTGTTGCGATGATGAGTTTCATTACGTCCCCTCGTGTTAATGCAACCATATGGTGCATATTTGATTGCCCTCAAGAAAAGGGCTGGACGTATGAACTTCAATTCTTTGAGTAGGATTTAAATGTAAAAACCAATGCTATTGTCTAATATTTATACATATATACAACATTGCTTAAAAAATAAGCATAAACAAATTTATAATTTGTCTGTTAAGTACTCTACAAACGCACACGGAAAGCTTAGATTCGAAAAAAAGAGCAGAAAAAGAACTCCGATGGCCAATAACGGTAAAAAACGCCCACCTTTGGTGGCGCCTGTCAAGATTTTCAAAGAGCGGCCAAGTAAAGTGCCGAAGAAGAAGCCTATGAAAAGGCCCAAAGCAGCCCCCAAGGGTTTTTGGGGGTTTATCAGAAAACCGGCATTATGGCTGTTGCGCGGCTTGTGGTGGGTCGGGTTTCGGGTGGCGGTTGTTTTAACCTTGGTTGTCGGGGCAAATACCGCGTATTACTACAAGAGTTTGCCGCCTGCTGCTGATCTGATGGATGATCGCCAACGCGGGTCTGTTACGATGCAAGATCAAAATGGCGCGGTTTTTGCTTGGCGCGGGGATCAGTTTGGCGGCATTGTAAGGGCCGAAACTGTTTCGCCCTATTTAAAAGATGCCGTGGTGGCGACCGAAGACAAACGATTTTACCGCCATTTTGGTATATCGCCGCGCGGTATTATCGGGGCGATGCTGATCAATATGCGTGCAGGTCGATCACCTTTGTCGGGCAATGGGGGCTCGACGATTACGCAACAGGTGGCAAAGCGGGTGTTCTTTTCTGATTTGCCTACAATGAAGCGCAAGCTTAAAGAAGTGCCGATGTCGTTTGCGATGGAATTGAAATATACCAAGGATGAAATTCTGTCGATTTATTTGAACCGAGCGTATTTGGGCGCGGGCTCTTTTGGGTTTGAAGCTGCAAGCGAGCGGTATTTCGCAAAATCTGCGCGCGATGTGAACGCATCCGAAGCGGCCATGTTGGCCGGATTGTTGAAGGCGCCGTCGAAGTTTGCCCCGACGCGGCATATGGTTCGGGCGCAAGGGCGCGCGAATGTGATCATCGGATTGATGGAAGCGCAGGGTTATCTGACCAAGGGTCAGGCAACAAGGGCACGGAACAATCCGGCAAAATTGTCTGCTGTGGCTGAAAAGCGGGCAGGGGGTTATTTTGCAGACTGGATTATGGAAAGCGGGCCTGACTTTATTTTGAAAAAGACAACCGAGGATATTGTGATCAAAACCACCTTTGACGGGCGGGTTCAAAAGGCAGCTGAAAATGCATTGGATTTTGTTTTCAAAAACAAGGTGAAGAAAGGCTCCAAAGCGCAAGCCGCGATTGTGGTGATGTCGCGTAACGGGGCTGTGCGTGCCATGGTGGGCGGGCGTAATCTGGGGGTTGCCGGCGGCTTTAACCGGGCAACACAGGCTTTGCGCCAAACCGGGTCGTCCTTTAAGCCTTTCGTTTATGCAGCTGCTCTGGAAAATGGTTATAACTACGATTCAATCGTTTATGACGAGCCTTTAACCCTCAATATTCCGGGGTCAGGTACATGGAGTCCGCAAAACTATTCCCGCAAGTATCGAGGGGCGATTACTTTTTCAGAAGCCTTGGAAAAATCGGTGAATACAGCTGCGGTTCGGGTGTCCGAAGCCGTGGGGCGCGAAAAAGTACGAGGTTTGGCGCAGGATTTTGGGATTGCTCACAAACTGGCGGCAGGGCCTGCACTGGCTTTGGGCGCATCAGAGTCGACGCTGTTGGAGATGGCTGGGGCTTATGCGGGTTTCCTGAATTCGGGTATCAGCGTGAAGCCATATGGTATTATGGAATTAACCATACAAGGAGACAGCACCCCGTTGCTGGGAAAATCATCCAGAGGCGGCAAACGGGTGATCAGCAATGATGCCGCCGCCGAGCTGGTCTATATGATGTATCAGGTGATCGAGGCTGGAACCGGGCGGCGTGCCAAGTTGAAAGGGCGTGAAGCGGCTGGTAAAACTGGCACGACACAAGGGGCGCGTGATGCTTGGTTTATTGGGTTTACGGCTGATTATGTGGCCGGTGTCTGGATGGGGTATGACGACAATTCTAAACTTTCTGGTGTGACTGGCGGCGGCTTGCCTGCAAGTATTTGGCATGAAACCATGCTGCGGGTGCTTAAGGACATGCCTATAAAACCATTGCCAATGATCCACCCTCGGCAGGGGGATATGGTGAATACCTGTCTATTTTACACATCTCCGAGCCCACGA
>CAZMMG010000147.1:0-5981 GCA_964567355.1 uncultured Neptunicoccus sp. | reverse complement strand
ATTTGATCCCCCGTATTTTGCAACACAATAGCACTATTTTGTTGTTTTGCCATTTCACATATGTATGGAAGACGCTATAGCCCGCGCGTTCCCTTTGGGAACATGTCCAAACTTTAACTTAGGAGACCTGAAATGGGTTACCGTATTGTCGTCGCGGGTGCCACTGGCAACGTAGGCCGCGAAATGCTGAATATACTGGATGAACGCCAGTTTCCAATTGATGAAATTGCCGTGCTGGCTAGCCGCAAATCAATGGGAACGGAATGCAGCTTTGGTGACAAGACGTTGAAGACGGAAGACCTGGACACTTTCGATTTTACCGGTTGGGATATTGCTTTGTTTGCTGTGGGTTCTGATGCGACCAAGAAGTATGCGCCGATTGCGGCTGCTGCCGGTTGTGTGGTGATTGATAATTCGTCGCTTTATCGCTACGATCCGGCTGTGCCGCTGATCGTGCCCGAGTGTAATCCCGAAGCAATAACGCAGTATTCAAACAAGAACATCATCGCCAATCCGAACTGTTCAACTGCACAGATGGTTGTGGCGTTGAAACCGTTGCATGACCGCGCCACGATTAAACGTGTTGTTGTCTCGACTTATCAGTCTGTATCGGGTTCGGGTAAAGCTGCGATTGATGAGTTGTGGAACCAGACCAAGGGTAAATATGTACCGGGTCAGGAAGTGGCTGCCTCGGTTTACCCCAAAGAGATCGCGTTCAATGTGATCCCGCATATCGATGTATTTATGGAAGACGGCACCACAAAAGAAGAATGGAAAATGGTGGCCGAAACCAAGAAAATTATTGATAAGGCGATCAAGTTGACCGCTACTTGTGTTCGGGTGCCGGTTTTTGTCGGTCACTCGGAAGCGATCAACATCGAGTTTGAAGAGTTTCTGGATGAGGACGAGGCCCGCGAAATTCTGCGCACGTCGCCCGGTATCATGGTGATCGATAAACGCGAAGACGGCGGCTATATCACGCCTGCGGATTGTGTCGGCGAGTATGCCACCTATATCAGCCGCATCCGTCAGGACAGCACCGTTGATAACGGCCTCAACCTGTGGTGTGTCTCGGACAATCTGCGCAAAGGGGCTGCATTGAATGCAGTTCAAATCGCGGAATTGCTGGGCCGCGAGGTTTTGAAAAAGGGCTGACCCCCTAGCCTGTTTATGATTATGTTATTTAGCCCCGTTGCCGTTTCATGGCTGCGGGGCTTTCGTTTATAAGACGGTGCCAGCCTTTGCTATATCTGTTCAAATGCGTCGCTGGCCGGGTTGTAGGCTTCCAGCCCGCCGCCGCGAATGTCCATCCATAACCCGTGCAGGGCCAGGTTTTCGCTTTCGACGCGCTCGCGAACGAAGGGGAATGTCATCAGGTTTTGCAAAGACACCATAATGCCGGCGCGTTCCAATGCGTTGACCTGTTCTTCACGGCTGCCGCCTTTGGCCGCGACAGTGTTATAGCTGTCGCGCAGGATGTCCATCCAGCGGCCGATAAAGCTGTTGGCTTTTTCCAATTCGGGCGCATGGCCCGAACACATATCATGGCAACTGTTAATGCCGCCGCAATGTGAGTGCCCGACAACTATGATGTTGGTCACGCCCAGCGATGTGACGGCGTATTCAAGGGCGGCGGATGTGCCGTGGTTGTCGCTGTCGGGGGCAAACTCTGGCACCAGATTGGCGATGTTTCGGTGGATAAAAAACTCACCGGTTTCGGCCCCGAACACAGATGTCACTTGCATGCGGCTGTCACAACATGAGATTACCATGGTGCGGGGTTTTTGGCCTTCATCGGCAAGTTTGGCATACCAGGCTTTATTTTCCTGAAACTGTGTTGCCCGCCAACCGTGGTAGCGATTTACAAGAAATGATGGCAGGGGTTTGATGTGTTTCATAATCGCCGGTGCCTTCTAAAGTTCACGTCAATTTTCCTAGATTTGTTTGCACAATACAAGACCTGCGAACGCTTTGGTTAGGATTTCTTTTTCCCCCATGGTTTAGCTTTTGCCTTGGGGTAATAGCGAGTGGTGTGAAAAATGGCAGAAATAATTGTATTTCGTTCAAACGAGATACCAAAGCTGAATTATCCGGAGATTGAGGTTTTACTGGAGGGTTTGGGTGTTGAGCAGGGGTTGCGGGTTTTTGAACGGGTTTTATTCAAAATTTCAAATAAATTGTGCCAGTTGGAATTGGCGGTTTTTGAAGGGGATATTCAGACTGCGAAACGCACCGCAAGATCCCTGCGTACGCTAAGCCCGCAAGTCGGGCTGGCATGCCTCGCAGATGTAGCCAATGATGTGGTTGATGTGATTTTATCCGGTAATCTGAATGCTCTGCCTGCCATTAGTCACCGCTTGCTGTGCCTTGGCGAGGCCAGTCTTTTCCAGATGGCGAAACTGCCTCGGGTTTTGGAGGATCAATAAACACTTTAGCTTGAAGCGGGGGGCGGGATTCGGATAGGATTGTTCGAAAAAGCAGGAGTCCCGCCATGCCCCCGAAATTTGCAAGTAAATCCCAAAAATCCGTTCCTATTGATTTCATTGCAACAGGTGATCTGGATGAATGGCTGAAGCCCAAGCCTAAATCGGTTCAGGCTTGGGTGAAGGCCAATGAATTTACTGGCAGCTTGGGGCAGGTTTTAACCTTGCCTGACGAAAGTGGAAAAATCATTCGGGTATTAGCTGGTTGGGGCTCGGCGGCGGCGCGTATGCGCGGACGGTATTGGGCGGCGGTTATTGCCGCAAAATTGCCAAAAGGCATTTATGAGTTTTCCTCTGGTTTGGCAAAATCCGAATTGCATGAGGCCAGCCTATCGTGGTTGTTGGCGCAATACGCGTTTGATCGTTACACAGATAAAAAGGGGGCTGTTGCCAAGTTGAAGCCGCATAAGGATGTGGATGCAAAACGGCTTCAAATACTGGCCGCAGGCGAGTTTTTAACCCGGGATTTGATCAACACACCAACCTCGGACATGGGGCCTGAAAATCTGGAAGCGGCGTTTCGAACGCTGGCGAAAAGCCATGCGGCAAAGGTTGTCGTGATCAAGGGGGACGCCCTTTTGAAAAAGAACTTTCCGATGATCCACGCGGTTGGACGTGCATCCGATCAAGTGCCAAGATTGCTGGATATGACTTGGGGGAACGCGAATGATCCAAAAATCACATTGGTGGGTAAAGGTGTTTGTTTTGACACTGGAGGCTTGAATATTAAACCCGGTTCATCAATGGGGTTGATGAAAAAAGATATGGGCGGTGCGGCGAATGTGATGGGCTTGGCGCATATGATCATGTCGCTGAAATTGCCAGTATGTTTGCGGCTGGTGGTGCCTGCGGTGGAAAACTCGATTTCGGCAGGTGCGTTTCGCCCGCAAGATATTTTGACCTCGCGCAAAGGTTTGACGGTTGAGGTCAACAATACCGATGCTGAAGGTCGGTTGGTTCTGGCCGACGCTTTGGCCTATGCGGATGAAAAAAAGCCCGACTTAATGGTCTGTATGGCGACCCTGACAGGGGCCGCGCGTGTAGCATTGGGGGCGGATGTACCGCCATTTTTCACCGATAATGATACGCTGGCCGCGTCGATTTCAACGGCGGCGACAGATCAGGTTGATCCATTATGGCGTTTGCCGTTCTGGCAGCCTTATGAGCCGATAATCGAACCCGATGTGGCGGATTTGGATAATGCGCCAAAGGGCGGTTTTGGCGGGTCAATTACCGCAGCGTTGTTTTTACGCCGCTTTGTCGAACATGCGGAAGATTTTGTACATCTTGATCTATATGGTTGGACGCCAACCGCAAAACCCGGTCGTAGCCAGGGCGGGGCCTGTCAGTCTGCACGCACAATGTTACAAGTGATCGTTGAGGATTATTGCAATGGCTGATCGACGGCGATTTGCCTGCAACGGGCGTGTAGCGCATGTAAGCCTTAAGGGGCAGGTGAAGAATGTTTTGTTTGTCAAAGGTGAATTGAAAAGCATTACAAAACCCGTTGTCGGCCTTTTAGGGGAACCGGACGGCGCCATGGATCGGCAACTTAAATTTGGCGAGATTTTTCTGGTGTTAGAACGGGATAAGGCAAGCGGATATTCATTCGGGTATGCCGAACATGATGGCTATGTTGGTTATGTTGCAACCGATTGTCTGGGTACACTTACTGAAGCGACCCATAAAGTAACGGCTTTGAATACGCATATTTATCCAGCTGCAAATATAAAAACAGTTCCGCTTATGACATTGCCATTGGGCGCCCGTTTGGACGTGTTGACTGTTATTGACGAATTTGGCGAGCTTCGCACAGGTGGCTATGTTCCTCTACAAGCGATAAATTCAATGGATAGCTATGCCAGTGATCCGGCCAAAATTGCTGAAATTTTTCTGGAAACGGCGTATTTATGGGGCGGAGACAGTTATCAGGGCATCGATTGTTCCGGATTGGTACAAACTTCCTTTGGGGCTTGCGGACATATCTGTCCGCGCGACAGTGATATGCAACAAACCGAAATTGGTACGGCGTTAGATGATAATGTCCGGGCGCAACGCGGTGATCTTGTTTTTTGGAAAGGTCATGTGGGGATTATGACAGATGCAAAGACATTGATACATGCCAATGCATTTCAGATGCGGGTCACAGCAGAGCCTTTGGCTGAAGTTGCAGCGCGTATAATGAAAATGCAAGGATTGAAAATAGCTTGCCGCAAGCGGCCCTAACCTACCAGTTTTATTATTTTACGTTCCAGCACGCGTAATACGGTTTTCAGATCATTGCCGCGTTTCAAAATACGCCCATCCATTCCGACCACGGCATATATCCCTTGTTTTTCTAGGAATTTAGGCCGTTTTTCAATCCAGTATATCGGGTGTTCGGCCGCATGTCTGAAAATGGAAAAAATCGCAACATCCTTTAGCGGAGATATGCCGTAGTCACGCCATTCGCCTGCGGCGACCATGCGGCCGTAAAGCGAAATGATCAGTGCTAGCTCCGTCCGGTGAAAATGGATCAAGGGCATCTGCGGTCGATTTTGAGCGTGATGAGTATCCTGAAGCATTTTTTAATTGTGCGGTTTTCAGACCTTAAAAGCAAGGGTTGAAAGCTAACGTTTAGGCAAGTAACCCTGTTTGGCCGGATTCCTCACATGGGAAGGCCATGTTGCATTTGTAGAAAAACCCAACGTAAGAGCACGATGTGTAATGCGTATTACAAAGAAATAATTCAATTTACATCAACTGATTTGATTTATTTTTCGTTGTTATGCTTCTATATAAAGAAAATCAAAAAATTGCCTTAATCGCACCCATGTATTGCCTTGATTTATAGTAATAAAGTACGTGTAGCTAGCAATCAGCTTCTCTCGGCGTCACGGCTTATTTGCCCCCACTCAAGTTGTGACGCCGAGGACTACAATTTTACTTATATTGATGTCGGAAAGCTATTGGTCTTTGTGCTGAGCGTGCTGATATAAAAGCCGAAGTCGCAAAGGCGATTGTGCTTTGGGGGCTAACCCCTAGTTCATCTGAACTTCCAGCCGGTATTTCCCATTACTCATGTGGCCAAATAGACCTTGAACTTCGGGGTGTTCTACGGGTTTTCCGGTGTTGTCCATTTCTAGATTTTGTTCGGAAACATAAGCCACATAATAGGACGAATCATTTTCTGCCAGCAGATGGTAAAACGGCTGTTTCTTGCTTGGGCGCATGTCTTCGGGGATAGAATCCCACCACTCATCGCTATTGGAAAACTGCGGGTCTATATCGAAAATAACCCCGCGAAACGGATGTTTGCGATGGCGTACGACCGTCCCAATTCCATATTTCGCGTTTACCTGTATCATAAGTGGCTCTCGAATTTTCAAAGTTTAGCTCGCAACTATTTGTTCTGGTAACAATAAGGCCATAAAATGAGTGTAAAAATCAACAGATAATTAGGAAACAGTCTGTGAGTTTATTGTTAACAGTCCTGCAAATAATAGCCTGAATCATTTG
>CAZMMG010000146.1:0-5982 GCA_964567355.1 uncultured Neptunicoccus sp. | reverse complement strand
GCCCCTAACAAGGCTCCGGCAGATGCTAAAGCAGTAAAAGATTGAAAATAATGGATTTGGAACGTTTTCCTTGCGACATTTCAAAATAAAGGCATATTGAAATTCATGCGTGTATTTACTTTTCTTTTTGTTATTTTAATTGGCATTTCTGCCTGCAGCGACCTGACAAAAACAAGTGGGCCACTGCCTCGTACGGATACGCAGGCATTAACGCCACCATCTGCGGCAAGCCAAAGATTGCAAGCTTATTATGCTGGTATTCAGGCGCAATCGAAAGCACAAGGCAAGATGCGCGAGGACTATGATCCATCGGATGCGCAATTTACAGCCGGAGATCTGGTCAAGGACTTTGAGCGCGTCGCCCTTTACGATGAATATACCGAAAAAAACGGACGTTTTATCGAGCGCAAAAGCGCCAGCACCCTGCGCCGTTGGGATCAACCCATTCGCATCGGCCTGAATTTTGGCCCCTCTGTCAATGAAAATCAGCGCGCCAGAGATACCGCCTATGTGCGCAAGTTTTCCGCGCGTCTTGCCCGCATATCGGGTCTGGACATTAAACTGGCGGATGGAAATCAGGCCAATTTTTCGCTTCTGTTTCTAAACCGTGATGAGCAGCGCAGATATGCCTCAACACTTATGAGCCAGGTAGGTTATCTGACCCCGTTGATTGTGAAAGAAATAAAGACCAGCCCGCGCAGCATTTATTGCGTGACCTATGCCATATCAGAAAAAAATGCGGTGGCAGGCTACAAAGGTGTTGTGATTTTGATTAAGGGCGAAAATCGCGGTTTAATGCGGACGTCATGTATTGATGAAGAAATGACCCAAGCCCTGGGTCTTGCCAATGACAGCCCTAAAGCGCGCCCCTCTATCTTTAACGATGACGATGAGTTTTCGCTTCTCACCCGCCATGATGAGCTGTTGCTGAAAATGCTTTATGATCCGCGTCTGAAAGTCGGGATGTCCATTAAAGAGGCGCATCCTATCGTACAAAAAATTGCACAAGACCTGATGTCGTCAGGCCAGAGTTAAAGGAAAAAACATGGGTATTTTTGATTTCTTAACCGGCGAATTTATCGATGTCATCCACTGGACGGATGATACCGACGATACGCTAGTGTGGCGTTTCGAGCGCGAAGGCCACGCAATCAAATACGGTGCCAAACTGACCGTACGCGAAGGTCAGGCGGCGGTTTTCGTGCATGAAGGCCAATTGGCGGATGTGTTCACGCCCGGGCTTTACATGCTGGAAACCAACAACATGCCGGTCCTGACTACTTTACAACACTGGGATCACGGTTTTGAAAGCCCGTTCAAATCCGAGATTTACTTTATCAACACCACGCGGTTTCAAAATCTTAAATGGGGGACCAAAAACCCGATCATTTTGCGCGACCCCGAGTTCGGCCCTTTACGTATCCGTGCCTACGGCACCTACGAGATGACGGTCACAGATCCGGCACGTTTCATGACCGAAATCGTCGGCACTGACGGCGAGTTTACTATGGATGAAATATCCTATGCCATTCGCAACATCATCGTCACCAGGTTTTCCGCCGCCATTGCCGCAAGCGGTATTCCGCTGTTGGATATGGCTGCCAACACCGCTGATTTGGGTAAGTTGCTGGCCACACGGATTGCGCCTGAAATAGCGGAGTTCGGCTTGGAATTGCCCGGTCTTTATATCGAAAACATCTCGATGCCCGAAGCGGTAGAAGCGGCGATGGACAAGCGCAGCTCGATGGGGATTATCGGCGATTTGGGCCGTTACACACAGTTTTCTGCAGCCGAAGCCATGACCGAAGCCGCCAAAAACTCCAATGGTGGCGGCATGGGCGCAGGTCTTGGCATGGGAATGGGCATGGCCATGGCCGCAAATATGCAAAACGCTGGGCCTTGGGGGCCAGGCCCGAGTGCGGCGCAAACGGTACAAGCACCGCCACCCCCGCCACCTGCCGTGGAACGGGTCTGGCATATTGCCGAAAGCGGCAAAACCACTGGCCCGTTTTCCAAGGCCAATTTGGGCCGTATGGCAGTGGATGGACGCTTGAAGCGCGACAGCAATGTCTGGACTGTCGGACAGGACGGCTGGAAAGTTGCAAGTGATATTGCAGAGCTGGCACAACTGTTCACCATCGCCCCGCCCCCGCCACCGGAAGGCTAGGTAAAAATGCCCGAAACGGTCGAGGAACACAGGTTTCCCTGTGATACATGCGGGTCTGATCTGCGCTACAACCCTAGCGCTGGTGTGATGGAATGCGACCATTGCGGTGCGTCGCAACAAATTACCAATCGCGAGGCATGGGGCGGTAAATCCATTCGTGAAATGGATTTTAACAAAGCGATCAAAGATCAGTTGCCCGCAGTTGATATGGAAGAACGCCGCATCATTACCTGCGAAAACTGTGGTGCACAGATAGAGTTCGAGTCTAACAGCCATGCCGCCGAATGCCCGTTTTGCGCAACCCCCATCGTCACGGATACAGGGCTTGAGCATCGGATTAAACCCAAGGCCCTGTTGCCATTTGGACTAACGGAACGTGATGCGCGCAAGAATATGACCGACTGGCTGGGCAAGTTGTGGTTTGCGCCAAACGGGTTGCAGGAATACGCGCGAAAAGGCCGCAAGATGCAGGGCATTTATGTGCCATACTGGACCTATGATGCGGATACAAAAACAGGTTATACTGGCCAGCGCGGCACGGTCTATTATGTGACAAAGCGTGTCTCGGTCATGGTAAATG
Source organism: uncultured Neptunicoccus sp. (assembly GCA_964567355.1). Classification (GTDB taxonomy): domain Bacteria; phylum Pseudomonadota; class Alphaproteobacteria; order Rhodobacterales; family Rhodobacteraceae; genus Amylibacter. The sequence continues at coordinate 3,235 of CAZMMG010000146.1, read as the reverse complement.
GAAAAAGCCAAACCCAAATGCGCCAAGTGCCAAAAGTACGATGGTCGCAAGCAAAAGGCCATGTAGCACGTTTTTTTGACGATGTTCTTGTGCTGGGTTCAAATAGTCTGCCAAAAAACTATACCGATGCTTTGGGGCCGTGGGATTTATCCCCGCTGGAACCTTATCGCCCTGAATATCTGGCGGGATTTCACGCTGAAAGTTATTCGGTCGGGTTGGATGAGGGCTATAAAGAAGCCCGCGACTATATGAACCGCATGATCGTGCGCGACGTGAAATTCGACATCGGCGGCGATCGCCAAAAGATCAGCTCACTGGACACAGAGGTAAGCGCGCTGACTTTCAAGCACATCCTTCTGCCGATTTGGATGGCGGCCTATAAATATCGTGGCAAAACCTACCGTTTTGTGGTTAACGGATGCACTGGAAAAGTGCAGGGTGAGCGACCCTATTCCGCATGGAAAATCACTTTTGCAGTCGGCCTTTCCCTGATTGTCGCAGCGACCATCGGCTATTTTATAGCAACCGGGAACGCCTGAAATTTTACCTATACAAGCTATCAGACAAACCACCGAGATAACGGGGCAACCCGAAGCTGCAGGATCAATCAACCCCGCCCCCGAAACACAACCACTAAACCAGTAAACTGGTTTAGTGGTTTAATAAATCCACAGCGAAAAACACCCGCTGCCCAATCTTTATGCGCAAAAATGAGGGGAGATGAGTGGATTGTTAGCGTTTCAGATAGGTATTTTGCAAATAATAAACCCTGCGTAGTACAGAAAAAACCGTAAAAATGGGGTAACACCCTAGACCCCCTTGATTGGACGGATTACACAGCATCCATGGCTGATTTGATAGATGACGATAACATGCCCGATGGCGGTGGACTGACCACAACGGAACCGTTGCGCCGTGCAATTGGCGAGCGTTACCTGACCTATGCGCTGTCGACGATCATGAACCGCGCCTTGCCCGATGCCCGCGACGGGCTAAAGCCGGTGCACCGCCGCATCATGTATGCAATGCGCGGTCTGAAACTGGATCCGAACGGCTCATATCGCAAATGCGCGAAAATCGTCGGCGAGGTCATGGGTAACTATCACCCCCACGGTGATCAGGCGATTTATGATGCTTTGGCGCGATTGGCACAAGATTTCAATGTGCGCTACCCATTGGTTGACGGTCAAGGTAACTTTGGCAACATCGACGGTGATAACCCTGCGGCCCAACGCTATACGGAAGCACGCCTGACCGACGCTGCCGAGGCGCTTATGGTTGGCCTCTCTGAAGATGCGGTTGATTTTCGCCCCAATTATGACGGTTCGGAATCTGAGCCAGTGGTTTTGCCGGCAACTTTTCCGAACCTTCTGGCCAATGGCTCGTCTGGAATTGCCGTTGGCATGGCCACGAATATAGCACCACATAATCTGGGCGAGCTTTGTGATGCGGCCATTCATCTGATCAAGGCTCCGAATGCGCGTGATGAAACCTTGATGGATTACGTCCCCGGCCCGGATTTTCCGACCGGCGGCATTCTGGTGGAACCGCGTGAAAACATATTGCAGGCCTATAAAACCGGGCGCGGCTCATTTCGTTTACGCGCCCGCTGGGAAATTGAGGAACTAAGCCGGGGCCAGTGGCAGGTCGTGGTCACGGAAATCCCCTATCAAGTGCAAAAATCGAAACTGATCGAGAAAATTGCGGAACTGATTCAGTTGAAAAAAGTGCCTATTTTGGGCGATGTGCGCGATGAAAGTGCCGAAGATGTGCGCCTTGTGCTGGAGCCGCGTGCCAAAACCGTTGATCCTGCTGTATTGATGGAAACCTTGTTCAAGCTATGTGATTTGGAAAGCCGTTTTAGCCTGAACATGAACGTGCTAATCGACGGGCGCACACCCAAAGTATGCTCGATGAAAGAGGTTTTGATCGCGTTTTTGAACCACCGCCGCGAGGTGTTGCAGCGGCGTTCCAAATATCGACTGGAAAAAATCGATCGCCGCCTAGAGGTGCTGGAAGGCTATATTATAGCGTTTCTAAACCTTGATCGGGTTATTGAAATTATCCGAAACGAGGATCAGCCAAAGCCGATTATGATGGCGGAATTCGCCCTGACCGAGGTTCAAGCCGAAGCAATTTTGAACATGCGTTTGCGTTCTTTGCGCAAATTGGAAGAAATCGAACTGCGCCGCGAACGCGATGATTTGTTGATTGAGCGCGCTGATCTGGATGATCTGCTGGCGGATGAGGCCCTGCAATGGGCCCGCATAGCCGATCAGCTTCGGGGTACCCGCAAAAAGTTCGGCAAGGATGCGCCGGGCGGCGCACGGCGTACCGAATTGGCCGATGCCCCTGATGTAGAAGATGTGCCTATTGAGGCGATGATTGAAAAGGAACCGATTACAGTGGTTTGTTCGGAAATGGGTTGGATCCGGGCGATGAAGGGCCATATTGATCTGGCGCAGAATTTGAAATTCAAAGACGGAGATGCAGGCCGTTTCCTTTTCCACGCGGAAACCACCGACAAGCTGTTGCTGCTGGGCGCAAATGGGCGGTTTTACACCTTGCCTTGTAGTCAATTACCAGGCGGGCGCGGCATGGGCGAGCCAGTGCGCCTGATTGTCGATCTGCCGAATGACGCGAAAATGATTGATCTGTTTATTTATCGCCCCGACTGCCGCCTGCTTCTAGCTTCGAGTGCCGGGGACGGGTTTGTTGTGAACTCGGATGATGTTGTGGCTCAAACCCGAAGCGGGAAACAGGTCTTGAACGTCAAGGCGGGAACCAAGGCGCACGTTTGTCGACCTGTTCAGGGCGATCATATTGCTTGTGTTGGCGAAAACCGTAAAGCACTGATTTTTCCGATCTCGGAGCTGCCGGAAATGGGGCGCGGCAAAGGGGTCAGATTACAGAAATATAAAGATGGCGGGTTAAGCGATGCCACGACCTTTACGCTTGCAAACGGCCTAAGTTGGCTGGATCCTGCCGGGCGCACCCGTACGGAAACGGAACTGTCGGAATGGATCAGCAAACGTGCTGCAGCCGGACGCATGGCACCGCGCGGCTTTCCAAGGGATAATAAATTTAATATCAAATAAAAATTAAGGGGATTTTTGCCTGCATGAAACTGAAAACAGCGCAATCGGTCAGGGCAGCTACAGTGGCAACACAACCAAACTACGAAGCCTTACAATCCTTACCACACTACTGACCTTTTTGACCCCATACTCTTATC
>CAZMMG010000145.1:0-6041 GCA_964567355.1 uncultured Neptunicoccus sp. | reverse complement strand
GGCTTGCCCCAGCGCCGGGGATGCCAAAATCGACTGAAAGGTCATCCATTCGGACACAAACCCGTTCAACGGTGGCAGGGCGGAAATAGCGGCTGCCCCGATCAGAAAGAAAAATGCGGTATAGGGCATTTTATGAATAAGCCCGCCCAAATGATCCATGTCGCGCTCGCCAGTGGCGTGCAGCACTGCGCCTGACCCCAAAAACAACAGGCTTTTAAACAAGGAATGGTTGAAAACATGCATTAATGCGGCAGTCATTGCCAAAGCGGATGCCGCAAGCAGGCCATTGGCGCGAAAAGCGATTGCCAAACCAAGGCCGATGAAAATAATACCGACATTTTCAACCGTAGAATAGGCCAGCAGGCGTTTGATGTCGCGTTGCATCAGGGCATAAACGATCCCCATCAAGGCAGTGATACCCGCAACGATCAACACAGGCACAGACCACCACCAAGCCATCGTGCCACCGACAAGATCAAACAGGATACGAATGGCCCCGTAAATCGCAACCTTTGTCATCACCCCACTCATCAGTGCCGAGACATGACTTGGGGCCGCGGGGTGCGCCAATGGCAACCAAACATGCAAAGGGAATAAACCCGCTTTTGAGCCAGCCCCCAGCAAAACCAGCACCAGCACAACAGCCCCCGTCACCGCCGAAGGATGTGAGTTTCGGATCTCGTCAAACCCGTAGTTGCCGCTTGCGCCCGCCAACAGCCCGAAACTGAACACCAGCATCATTGCCCCGAAACTGGCCATAACAAAATAAACCAGTCCTGCGCGATTGGTTTCTTTCTCGTCATTTGACATCACCAAGGCCCATGAGGTCAAAGACATCAATTCCCATGACAGCAGGAAGGTAAAGGCATCATCCGCCAAAACAACCATGTTCATGCCGGCAATAAAGGATGGAAAAAACGGCATCACCCGCCCGGGGTTTTTTTCATGCACGCCGTAGCCCATACCAAACAGCGATGACGAAACAGCCCCCAGATTGACCACAATCAGAAAAAACGCGCTCAGGTTATCAATGCGAAAGCGCATTCCGACATCAGGCAGGCCGATCGGCAGAATTTGTGATATTGGCGGACTTCTGGTCAATAAAAATTGGCCGCTGACAATCAACATAAGCAAGCAGATCGCAAGCGTTGCGCCGTAAGCTGTTCGCACCGTCGGTTTTATTGGAAAGAGCGCCCAAATTGCCAGCACAAAAAGCAAAACCAACCCAGCTTCAACTGTATATAATGTCCCCATATCTTCACCGAATTCAGGCGTATCGCAGGCTTGAAACTAAGCTACGTTCATACGTCCAGAACGTTTAAAAAATGCAATTTTTTGATCTGGGTTTTCGCCATATTTCAAATCCGTCATACAGCCATGTTTTAGCTTGTTCAAGCTATAATGACAGAACACAAAATCTAATCCTGCGCGTGATGGAATCGCATAAGGATCAGCCCGTCTAACCACCCACCATATAGGGCATCAAGACAACCTCGCTGCCCTCATGGATCGGTGTAAACCATGCATCACGGTAAATTTTGCCGTCAAGCGCCAGCGATACCCCGCGCTTGATCTGCGGCTGCAATCCGGGGTAATCAGCGGCCAGTTGATCCAGAACCTGCTTAAAGGTGCCGGGGGCCACCTCGACCTCGGCTTTGCCATCCGTGGCCTTGCGCAAAGACCCCCAAATGGCAACCTTGACCATGCGCTACCCCTTAGCCCCCATTGCTTCAAGCAATTTTGGCGGCGACATCGGAAGCTCTGCCATACGCAATCCCGTGGCCCGCGAAACCGCATTTGACAGCGCCGCCAAGGGTGGCACGATCGAGGTTTCGCCAACACCGCGCACCCCGTAAGGATGGCCGGGGTTTGGAATTTCCAGAATAACCGTGTCGATATTGGGTAAATCGGATGCCACAGGGATGCGGTAATCCAAAAGTCCCGGATTTTGCAATCGGCCATCAGCCCCGTAGATATATTCCTCATTCAAGGCCCAGCCGATGCCCTGCACCGCGCCGCCCTGCATTTGACCTTCGACATAATCGGGATGCACCGCTTTGCCGGCATCCTGAAACACTGTGTAGCGCAGCACCGATGTGGCACCAGTTTCGGGGTCAACCTCTACATCCACCAGATGCACACCAAAGCTAACCCCTGCCCCGTCTGCGTTAACCTCGTGATGGCCTGCAATCGGCCCGCCGGTATTGGCGGATATGGCGGCTATTTCCTCGATTGACATCGGATCAAACGTGCCTGCATTGGGGCCGGACGGTTTGGCGTAACCGTCTTCCCAATAGACTGCGTCCGCGTCAATATCCCAGATTTTCGCGACCCGTGCGCACATAACCTTAATCGCTTCACGCGCCGCTTTGATCGTCGCCAAGCCAACCGCAAACGTCACGCGGCTACCGTCGGTTATATCGTTAAAGCCGATAGAATTGGTGTCCGCCACGATAGTGCGCACCTTTTCATAAGGGATGCCCAGCTCTTCGGCCGCCATCAGACTGATGGACGCACGCGAGCCACCAATATCGGGATTGCCTTCGGTAATCCCCACGGTGCCGTCGAAATTAAGGTTCAGCGACACACAGGTGTTGCCGCCGAAATTGAACCAGAAACCACAAGACAGCCCGCGTCCCTGATTGGGGCCAAGCGGCGCAGAATAATGCGGATGCGCTTTCGCCGCTTGCAATGTGGCTTGCAGCCCGATGTCGTCAAAAGTCGGCCCGTAGGACGATTTTGTGCCCTTGTGCGCGGCATTTTTCAGCCGCACCTCAAGCGGGTCAAGCCCCAGTTCCTGACACAGCTCGTCAACAACGCTTTCCACCGGATAAATCGCCATAGGGGCGCCGGGGGCGCGGTAGGCGGCCTCTTTCGGGCGGTTGGTCATCACATTCCAGCCGGTGGTTTGCACCGCGTCCAGATCGTAAGCGGCAAAGGCACTTTGCGCCCCGAACTGAACCGTGCCACACGGAAAAGCCCCGCCCTGATAGCGAAATGTTGCGTGCGCCGCCGTGATGCGGCCATCCTTGGTCATGCCGATTTTCACATCCGATGATGACGATACCGTTGGCCCCGAGGCGCGAAACACCTCTTCGCGGTTCATCACAATCTTTACAGGTCGCCCGGCTTTACGCGACAGTGCAAGGGCAACAGGTTCGATGAACACCGTGGTTTTACCACCAAAGCCGCCGCCGATTTCCGACGCTGTGACCCGTAGCTGGCTGGCATCCATTTGCAAAATATCCGCACAAAGGCCGCGCACATTGAACTGGCCTTGGGTACAACACCATAGCTCACCCTTGCCGTCACCGCCCAATGAGGCCAGACAGGCATGCGGTTCAATATAACCCTGATGGGTTGCCGCGGTTTTGAAGCTGCGGCTCACGATTTTGTCAGCCTTGGCAAAACCTGCATCCAAATCACCATGGCCGAACTCGAAATGATGCGTCACATTTTGCGACATGCCGTTTGGCAAATCATCCAAGGCGCGGCCCGCTTGCACGATGGGCGCATCGGGGCGCATGGCCGCGTCAACGTCCGTAACATGCGGCAAAACTTCATACTCGACCTTGATCAGCTTCAAGGCCTGCTTGGCAATAGCCGCCGTTGTGGCCGCCACCGCCGCCACCGCGTGACCGTCATAAAGTGCCATATCGCGGGCCATGCAATTATCTTGCACATCGCGGGTAAAATCATCATCCGGCAGGCCAAAATCCTGCGCCGTGACCACCGCTTTCACGCCGCTTAACGCCAGAGCCGCAGAGGCATCAATCGCCTTGATCTTTGCGTGCGCGTGCGGGCTGCGCAAAATGCGCCCGGTCAACATGCCGGGTGCTGTGGTGTCCGCGCCGTAAAGCGCGCGACCCGTGACCTTGTCAACGCCGTCAGGGCGCGATGGCCGCGTGCCAACAACTTTGAATATGCGTTTGCCGTTTTCGTCCAGAGCCATGATTACGCCCCCCTCATTTCAGCCGCAGCGGCCTGAACCGCTTTGATAATCTTGTCATAGCCAGTGCAGCGGCACAGGTTTCCTGCCAGCCAGTAGCGGATTTCCGTGTCGGTCGGGTTCGGGTTTTTTTCCAGCAAGGCTTTTGCCGCCACCAGAATACCGGGGGTGCAGATGCCGCATTGCAGCGCCGCGCCCTCGATGAAATGCCGCTGCAAAGGGTGCAGTTTTTCACCCTCTGCCATGCCCTCGATGGTTGTCACTTCTGCGCCTTCGGCCTCGGCGCCCAGCACAAGGCAGGAACACACAAGCCGCCCATTGACGGTCACACTGCACGCGCCGCAATCACCCGAGCCGCAGCCCTCTTTCGCCCCGGTCATACCAAGACGGTCGCGCAACACGTCCAACAGGGACTCGTCTGGCGTACAAATAAATTCGGTCGGGTCACCGTTTATTGTGGTGGATACATGGATGTTTTTCATTTTTGACCTCTGGCCCGCTCATAAGCAATCAGGGCTGCGCGTTTTGCCAAAACGCCAGCAGTTTTCACGCGAAATGCAATGGTGCCGCGCTTGTCGTCAATCGGATTACACGCCGCTGAACATGCAGCAGCGAGGGCCTCAAGCGCCACATCTTCCAGCTTGCTGCCAATGATTGCGGCAGCCGCATCTTCCACCAGTAAAACCGTCGGCGCGACAGCCCCAAGTGCCACACGCGCCGAAGTGCAAACCCCGTCCGCGTCCAGTTCCAGACAGACCCCCGCAGAGGCCACCGCGATGTCCATCTCGGTGCGCGGCGTAAATCGCAAGTAAGCGTCAGATGCGCGTTCGGGCCGTGATGGCAAAAAGATCGAAGTGATAAATTCGCCCTTGGCCAGCGCTATTTTACCCGGCGAAATCGGTATATTCAGAACGGCACAATCGCGCGTCCCATCAGGCCCCGCAATACGCGCAACCGCGTTTGCGGCTACCAGCCCCGGCACACTGTCCGCCGCAGGCGATGCGTTGCACAGGTTGCCCGCCATTGTGGCGCGACCCTGCACTTGTGTCGAGCCGATCAACTCGGCCCCCTCAACCACACCCGGCCACAGGGCGCAAACACCGGCATGTTCACCCAATTCCGCACCGGACACCGCAGCCCCGATACGAAAGCCGCCAGCTTCGGGTATAATATCCCTGATGCCGTCTATGCCTTTGATATCAACAATCAAATCCGGCTCCAGCATGCTTGCTTTCAGTTGAACCAGCAAATCCGTACCCCCCGCAAGCACGCGGGCCACACCGCTTTCCGCCTGCAACATCGCTACAGCCTCCGCCGTGGTTTTCGGTTTCTCATATCGCATTTTTCAGCATTCCATTTCAAATATATCGAGAGTGTCTTTACATTACTTAGTCACTTCAGCGCAGCAAATGCAATAGTAGTAATTGATCTAAAACGCTGAAAATTCATGGCGGTTATTTGCCAATTTGCACCAAGTCTTCCAGCTTGGGCATACGCCCGTTTCCAAGCGCCGCAATGGCCGAGACAGTCCGCGAAAAACTGTCGCGGGCGCGTTTTGCCAAATGACGTGCCCGAAGGTGGCCATGCACCAGCCCCGGCTCATTTATCCAGATCGCCTGACCGCCTGCCTTTCGAAGCGCAGCACAATAATCCGCACCGTCATCGCTGATCGGATCACATTCCGCCGAAATCGCAACTGTGGGCGGCAAGCTGGAAAAATCCGTATCCAACAGGGGTAGATAGCTGGCGTCATCGGGGGTTTTTTCCCCGCCCAAACGTATGTCCACATAAAATGCAATATCATCGCTGGACAAAAGCGGTGCATTGGCGTGGATCAGATACGAACCAGCGTTTTTGACCGGCCCCAATGATGGATAAATCAGCACCATACCCGCCAATGCCGGCAGTTTTCGCACGCTATGGGCCAGCGCCGCCGCCAAAGTTGCACCAGCACTGTCGCCAGCCAAAACCAGCGGCATAGCGTAGTGTTCACAAACCCAATCCAACCACGGCCCGCCAGCGACCTGCGCCGCGCGGTTCTCCTGTGCCGTTGACCAGCGTGCACCGCCGGCGACCCCAGCCCAACCCACAG
>CAZMMG010000144.1:0-6108 GCA_964567355.1 uncultured Neptunicoccus sp. | reverse complement strand
CCAAACATAAGCGTTTCGAGTATGCGGATGGCCTGTAAGCCGGATTTTGTTCCGGGGGTTACCCCCCCTTCGATGACCATTCATCTGGGCGCATTGTTGCCAATACGCTCTTGCAACCACCCGAACCTGCTGGGGCTAAAGCGGCCCCGGCCCAAAGGCCGCGCGGTTCCTACTTGGTTTTGCTTCAGGCGGGGCTTGCCATACCAGTGATGTTACCATCACCGTGGTGGGCTCTTACCCCACCGTTTCACCCTTACCTATAGGTATTCAGGCTAGCCTGAATACCCAAGGCGGTCTGTTCTCTGTTGCGCTTTCCCTCGGGTTGCCCCGGGCGGGCGTTACCCGCCGCCTTTGCTTCATGAAGTCCGGACTTTCCTCACCCCTTGCAGGGTGCGGCCATCCAGCCATCCGCAGGCATGCATCTAAACCGAAGCCGCGACAGGGTCAAATAAGAAAACCGTCGAAACCAACCGTTATGAATGGCAGCAAGGGCAATGCGCCCCTTGTTCGGCACAATAACTGCATGTGGCCGGCCCGCCATTTTAATCAACCACACTAGATAATATGAAAACCCTGCCAGCAAATACGGCATAGCAAATACAGCAACGGGGCCATAGCATCTGTGCCTTGCACGGGTTTGATAATCGGGACGATAGAAATCCGGCCGCTGGTTTTACACCGACGCATGAACTGCCAAGGTCTGTGTCACCGCTATTGCTGCCTCTTGGCCTTTTTTCACGAAATGCTCAGTGAAAAATGAAATCATATCAGGGGTTTCCTGAAAATTATGTGGGGTCAGAGACACTGAAAACATCGGCACCCCGGTTTCCATCTGCCCGCGCATCAAGCCGTCAACCACCGCGGCCGAAACGTATTCATGGTGGTAAATACCACCGTCCACCACAAATGCGGCGGCGACAATGGCGTCATATTTACCGGTTTTGGCCAGTTTTTTGGCCAGAAGCGGCATCTCGAACGCGCCGGGGACATCAAAACTGTCCACATGCGCATTTCCGATCTTCTGTTCGAACCCCACAAGGGATTGATCAACGATAGGCGCGTGCCACTGCGCTTTTATAAAGGCGATCGTGTTGGGTTTTGTCATAAGCTTCCAAGTCCTTTTTGCAACAACAAGACCCAGAGCGTTCAGGCACATGCACAGTCCCCCGCACATGACCCATTCTCTACCATCCAGACTGTCACTGTCGGCCCCCGAATTTCACGGGTGTCTGCTGACCCAAGGTTTTAACAAAAACCAAAGCGCTCGCGGGCTATTACCGCCGGTGGGGAATTACACCCCGCCCTGAGAATGGTTTCATGCTAGGGGAATAGGTGATTGTTGGGAAGCGTAAACACGACTAGAATTGCGGCTATTACAAACGGGAATCAGACACATGACCGAAACCATCACCATAACGCGCCCCGACGACTGGCATCTGCATCTGCGCGACGGTGATATGTTGCGCAGCGTCCTGCCCGAAACCGCCCGCCACTTTGGCCGCGCCATCATCATGCCCAATCTGATCCCGCCCGTAGTCACTGCAGCGGATGCATCCCGGTACCGTGCACGGATCATGGCGGCTTTGCCAAAGGACAGTGGTTTCCAACCGCTTATGACGCTTTATCTGACCGATGAAACCGAAGCACAGGATGTGGCCGCAGCCTATGAAAATGGCTTGATCACCGCCGTGAAACTTTATCCCGCAGGGGCCACCACAAATTCCGCATCAGGGGTGACGAACATCAAAACCGTCATGCCGGTGCTGGAACGCATGGCCGCGATGGGCTGTCCTTTGTGTATCCACGGCGAAGTCACAGCTACGGATGTCGATATTTTCGACCGCGAGGCGGTTTTTATCGACACGGTTCTGGCCCCCTTGCGTCTGGTCTTGCCGGAACTGAAAATCATCTTGGAACATATCACCACCCGCGAGGGCGTGGATTATGTGCAATCGGCAGCGGCAAATCTGGCCGCAACGATTACCACGCATCATCTGATCATCAACCGCAACCATATTCTGGTGGGCGGCATCAAGCCGCATTATTACTGCCTACCCATCGCCAAGCGCGAAAGCCACAGGCTGGCCCTGCGCAAGGCAGCAACCTCGGGCGATGCCCGGTTTTTTCTGGGCACTGACAGTGCGCCGCACACCGACACCCGCAAGGAAGCTGCCTGTGGTTGCGCCGGAGTCTTTTCGGCCCCCAACACAATGGCCTGTCTGGCGCATGTGTTTGATGAGGAAAACGCGCTAGATCGGCTGGAAGGCTTTGCCTCGCTTAATGGCCCGGCCTATTACGGGCTTTCGCCCAACAGCGGTGCGATCACCTTGGTCAAATCCGCTATTCCGGTTAAATACCCGCCCCATATCACTACAGCCGAAGGCCCGGTGACTGTATTCGACCCCGGTTATCCAGTATATTGGCGCGTGGTCTGAAAAAAACTCGGTTGCAGAGCAACCGGGCAAGTATAACCTAAAATACGATTTCAAACCTTGGAGGGATTTAAAAATCGCTTAGCAGTATCAAAGAAGCGACCCTAAACGTCTGAAGTAGACGCAAATAAACCGGCAGCAAAGAAGTCTTGGTGCTGAATGTTTATTCAAATTTTCGAATCGTTACTTATGCGTTACTTCTAGCATAAATAGTAGGTGATGCAAACTTATACACAGGATGTTGTGGATAATTTCACCGCCTGCGGTGCTGAAAACACATATGATTTTAGGGCATTTGTGCTTTGACTTCAGGCCAACTCATGCTCATTAGCAAAACAATTAACAGCCTATCCACAGGATTTCCAGATTGCAAAACGAACCGCGTTCGGCATATAACAGAACCCTAATGGGACAGTACACATGAGCAGCATAACAGCATTGCAAGGCGGCAACGACGCCCCCCCTATCGGCGGCGTACAAGCCGGAGAAACGCAGGCATCTCCGCATAATATCGAGGCAGAACAGGCGCTTTTGGGGGCATTGCTGGTCAATAATGACGTTTACGACCGCGTGGCCGCAATTGTTAATGAAATGCATTTCTATGACCCTGTACACGGGCGCATTTTTGAAATAGCCGCCCAACGCATCCAGAAAAACGCACTGGCCTCGCCGGTGACGCTAAAAGCTTTCATGGAAGACGACGAAGGGTTGGCCGAACTGGGCGGGCCAGCTTATCTGGCACGCCTTGCAGGGGCATCGGTTTCGGTTTTTGCAGCACGCGATTACGCGCAGATGATTTACGATCTGGCAATTCGCCGCGATTTGATGACCATCGGTGAAGAGATCACCGACAAGGCCCAACATATGGAGGTCAATAACGAGCCTTCAGAACAAATCGTCGAGGCCGAACAAAGACTATACGCATTATCCGAGCAGGGACAGGTCGACAGCGGCTTTCAAAGCTTCCTAAAAGCTGTAACCGACGCGGTGAACATGGCAAATGCTGCCTATCAACGCGATGGCGGCATGGCGGGAATATCGACAGGGCTGACCGACATGGACAAAAAACTGGGCGGCTTGCACCCGTCCGATTTGCTGATCCTTGCAGGACGGCCCTCGATGGGTAAAACCGCATTGGCCACCAATATCGCGTTTAATATCGCAAAGAATTACAAAAAAGGCACGCTGCCGGACGGCAGCATCGGGGCTGTGCAAGGCGGCGTTGTCGGGTTTTACTCGTTGGAAATGTCATCGGAACAACTGGCCTCGCGCATTCTGTCGGAAGCCGCCGAGATCGAATCGCAGCGCATTCGCAGCGGTGATATGGCCGAGGACGAGTTCCGCCGACTGGTGGAAGCCGCCAAAACCCTTGAAAGCTGCCCGCTTTATATTGACGATACCGCAGCCCTGCCGATCAGCCAGTTGGCGGCACGTGCGCGGCGTCTGAAACGCACCCACGGGCTGGATGTGCTGATCGTGGATTATTTGCAACTGGTGCGCCCTGCATCCGCCAAAGACAGCCGTGTGAACGAGGTCTCGGAAATCACCCAAGGACTGAAAGCCATCGCCAAGGAACTGAATATCCCGGTGATCGCCTTGTCACAGCTTTCGCGCCAAGTGGAAAACCGCGAAGACAAACGCCCGCAACTGTCGGACTTGCGCGAGTCAGGCTCGATCGAGCAAGACGCCGACATCGTGATGTTTGTGTATCGCGGCGAATATTACAAGGAACGCGAAAAGCCCGCCGACCACGAGGCAGATAAAATGATGACATGGCAGGCCGAGATGGAAGAGCTTTTTGGCAAGGCCGAGGTTATCATCGGCAAGCAACGCCACGGGCCAATCGGTTCCATAGATCTGGCTTTTGAGGGTAAATTCACCCGGTTCAGCGATATTGCCCCGTCACGCTACGGCAACAGCCGCGATCAGGATTTTTAGGATGAGGCGACGCGGTTTTCTGACCGCGTTAACCGGTGCTGCTATCTTCGCCAAGCCCACAGTTGCCGCAACAAAATTTGGCCTGCCAACGGGCTATATGGTCCCCGCAGAAGGCCAGCCACACCGACGCACATTCATGCAATGGCCCAATAGCCGCGCGGTTTATCCCGACAGTTATTTTTTGCGTATGACACAAAAAACCATCGCCGATATTGCCAACACAATCGCACAGTTCGAACCGGTGGTGATACTGGCGGAGGCGACAGAGCATGTGCGCATCCGCAAGCTGGTCTCTGGGGATATCGCACTTTGGAACATCCCGACCGAAGATCTGTGGAGCCGCGACACCGGGCCTTTGTTCGCACAGCATCCGACCCGGGGGCTGGCCATAAGCAACCTGAATTTCAACGGCTGGGGCGACAAGCAGGTGCATCTGCGCGACAACCGGATTGCACCGCGCGTCGCCGAACGGATGGGTTTGCCAATTTTCGACAGCGGCTTGCAGGGTGAACCGGGCGGCGTCGAACAAGACGGGCTTGGCAGCTTGATCGCGCATGAAAGTTCATGGCTGATCAACAACCGCAACCTCTTGCCCAAACCAGAGGTAGAACAGCGGCTTTTGGCGGCTTACGGCGCAAGTAAAATGATCTGGGCCAAAGGCCTGCGCCGGCACGACATCACCGATTACCACATCGACGGGCTGATGCGGTTTATCGGCGAAAATCGCGCTTTGATCCAGCTGCCCGAAAAGCCCGATATAGCCGACCCTTGGGCCAGAGCCGCATTAAAAACCTACGAAAAATTAAAACAGGCCCGGGACGTAAACGGCAAGCCGTTTGACATAACCGTAATCCCGAACCCGGCAACAACCCGCGTCCAGTCCGATGATTTCGCGGCTTTATATGCGAATTTCTACCTGTGCAATGGTGCGGTGATCGCCGCCGAATTCGGCGACAACAGAACCGATGCAATTGCCAAAGAAACCCTGCGCTCGCTTTATCCCGAGCGCGAGGTTATCACGCTTAACGTGGATACCTTGGGCGAATTGGGCGGCGGCATTCATTGCGCCACCCAACAGCAACCCGCCCTGTAAGCTCTTTGAGCCAAGGGGTTAGACACCACAGAGCGGGCCAAGCCTATCATTTTGCGGATGCCATCTGACAGGTGGCTAGGGGTGTTTCGCTGTGGTCTTATTAAACCGCTAAACTAGTTTTCTGGTTTAGGTGTTGTGTTCTGGGGGCTGGAAATTCTGTGCCTTTGATAAATTGTGCATCTTTGGCTTCTCGTGATATCGCTTCATCCTAATGGCTTGGCACTCCCGTCCCCAAATAAAGCAGTAATTTTTACACGTATGCCCCGTGACATCATACCCACTATTGACGGCTCGCCCCAAACCCCTGATATTTCAAAAAACCGCTTTAGGGGCCTCAACTCAAGAGGGCTTGACCTGCGGCCAGCCATATGGCCCATAGATATCAAAAAGGAGCATCCGTGACCGCCGCAACCCTGACCATTGACCTGAACGCAATTGTTGCCAACTGGCGGGCTCTTGATGCGCTTTCCACCACCGATGTGCAACCCGCCGCCGTGGTCAAGGCGGATGGCTACGGGCTGGGCGCAAAGCTCGTGGCAGCACCACTGGCCAAGACAGGGGCGGGTAGATTTGTTGTGGCATGGACTGTAGAGGGGGCCACGGGGCGAAAAGGGGTCTGCAATGAAACAACTATATATGTGAGTG